>DYLE01000040.1 GCA_020722245.1 Desulfonema limicola | reverse complement strand
ATCGCCGGATCGGCTTTTCTGGTGACCAACACCTCCGCGGCCACAGCGGCGCTTTCCTGGATGTTCGCCGAATGGTACGCCAAGAAACGCCCGACCCTGCTGGGAATCGCCTCGGGTGTCGTGGCCGGTCTGGTGGCCATCACCCCGGCCGCGGGGTTTGTCAACCTGCAGGCCTCGCTTGTCATCGGCGCGGTCGCCGGAGGGCTGGGGTATGTCAGCGTCTCCCACCTGAAACGCAAGGCGGGGTACGATGATTCCTTAGATGCCTTCGGGGTGCACGGGATCTGCGGCATCTGGGGCGGCCTGGCCACCGGACTGTTCGCCTGCCCCGCCGTCACCAGCAGCGCGTCCGGCATGATCTACGGCAACCCCAGGCAGTTGATGATCCAGATCGTATCCATTGCCGCCACTGCGTTGTTTTCAGCGGTGGGCACCCTGGTTGTGGTCTATGTCACCCGTCTGCTCACCGGCGGTCTTCGCGTGGAGCAAAGCAATGAAATCGAGGGGCTGGACAGCGCGATTCATGGGGAGCGGGCGTTTGAAATCTGATCGCCTGTGAAATAAGAAGGAGCGTCGGGGATCGGATACGGAATGTTTTTTAACGCAAGAGGAGGCATACAATGAAAAAAATCGAGGCGATTATCAAACCCTTCAAGCTGGACGACGTCAAGGCGGCGCTCAGCGACATCGGGTTGCAGGGGATGAGCGTCATGGAGATCAAGGGGTATGGGCGGCAAAAGGGGCACAAGGAGATCTACCGGGGTGCGGAATACCTGGTGGATTTCATCCCCAAGCTCAAAATCGAAATGGTGGTGGCCGCGGACCGGGTGGAGGAGGTGATCGCCGCCATTCGAAAGGCGGCCAACACCGGAAAGATTGGGGATGGAAAGATTTTTGTGCTTCCGGTGGAGCAGGCCGTGCGGGTGCGCACCGGAGAAACCGGCAGAGAGGCGATTTAGGCGAAAAAGAATAAGGGTTAACCGCAATTTTTTTTAAAAATTTTAAAAAAAGAAGGAGGCAAGATGGGCCCAAAAGAGGTTATGACAATGATCAAGGAAAACGACATCAAGGTCGTTGATATTCGGTTTATGGATTTTCCGGGGGTCTGGCAGCATTTTTCCGTACCGGTGTCGGAGCTTGAAGCCTCCAGCTTTGAAGACGGTTTCGGGTTTGACGGCTCCAGCATTCGGGGCTGGCAGCCCATACACGCCAGCGACATGCTGGTGATCCCGGATGCGTCAACGGCGAAAATCGACCCGTTTTACGAAGCGCCGACCCTGGTGCTGATCGGGAACATCGCAGACCCCATCACCCGGGAGGCCTATACCCGTGATCCGCGCAACATCGCGCAGAAGGCCGAGGCTTATCTCAAGCAGACCGGGATCGGGGATACGGCCTATTTCGGGCCGGAGGCGGAGTTTTTTATCTTCGACGACATCCGGTTTGAATCCGGCAGAAACCATGCGTTTTATATGGTGGATTCCGAAGAAGGGATCTGGAACAGCGGCCGGGAGGAACTGCCGAACCTGGGGTATAAACCGAGGCACAAGGAGGGGTATTTTCCGGTGCCGCCCATGGACAAGTTTCAGGACATGCGATCGGAGATGATGCTGACGCTCCAGAAACTCGGCATCGAGGTGGAATGCCAGCACCACGAGGTGGCCACCGCCGGCCAGGGGGAAATCGATATGCGCTTCAAACCCCTGCTGATGATGGGGGATCAGCTGGTCTGGTTTAAATACGTGCTGAAGAATGTGGCCTACCGCCACGGCCATACCGTGACCTTCATGCCCAAACCGCTTTTCGAGGATAACGGAACCGGCATGCATATCCATATCAGCATCTGGAAAAAAGGCCAGCCGCTGTTTGCCGGGGATAAGTACGCCGGAGTGTCCCAGGAAGCCCTGTACGGCATCGGCGGAATTCTCAAACACTGCAAGGCGATTTGCGCCTTCACCAACCCCACCACGAATTCCTACAAACGTCTGGTGCCCGGTTTTGAAGCCCCGGTCAACCTGGCCTATTCCAGCCGGAACCGAAGCGCCGCGATTCGCATACCGATGTATTCGCCGTCTCCAAAGGCCAAACGGCTGGAGTTTCGAACCCCGGATCCGTCCTGCAACGGCTATCTCGCGTTTTCCGCGGTGCTCATGGCGATACTCGACGGGATTGAGAACAGGATCGACCCGGGCGATCCCTTGGACAAAAACATCTATAACCTGCCGCCGGAAGAGCTGGCGGAGATTCCCTCGGCCCCCGGCTCGCTGGAGGAAGCCCTGGCCGCATTGAACGAGGACCACGGGTTTCTGCTCAAGGGGGACGTGTTCACCCCCGATGTGATCGACATGTGGATCGAGTATAAAACCAAAAATGAGGTCAACGCCGTGAAGCTTCGGCCGCACCCCCATGAATTCATGCTTTATTTTGATATCTAGAATTTGATGCTTTTGTAAAAAGCAAGTTATTCCGCTCTGCAGTATTTTTACAGTAACTAACTTATCGGTTTTTTTTTAAATATTTTTACCACAGAGGTCACGGAGAAGAAAAATGAAAAATTTTTTCTTTGTGACCTTTCGGATCTCTGTGGTTAATTTGTTTATTCTTTTCAGGAAAGCCGGAGGGCTCAAAGACCCACGGCTTTCCTGGTTTATTCTTCTCGCCGGATCCCTCCATTTTAATCCTTTCTCTTTTAATTTGTTTTACATTTTTCCCCCGCTTCGGTATGCTTTATTTGAAAAATAATTTCACTTTTTAATGCTGAAAAGGGAGAGGCCATGTCCGCAAAAAACAGCTTTCAGCCTGCCTGGACCGAGAAACCGCCTAAAACCGGTTCTTATCGTTCCATCTTTAAATGGGGGGGACCCGCGGAGTTTAAGCATCCCAGCAGCGCCTGGTACGCCATGATCAAAGAAACCTTTGGCATGACGGACGCGGATTTTAAAAAACCGCAGCTGGAGGGAAACGAAAAGGTCGAGGTCAAACAGGCGATTTCGCTCTCCGAGCGCCAGATCAGCGCCTTTATGGATATCGTCGGCAAAAAAAACGTGGCCACCGACGACTACAGCCGGGTGAAGTACAGCCACGGCAAAACCATCCACGAGGCCATGGACCTAAGGCACAACATCGTCCGCCACGTGCCGGATATCGTGATCCATCCGAGAGACAAGAAGGACGTGCGGCGGATCGTGGATTACTGCAACGCCCAGAAAATCCCGGTCTATGTGTTCGGCGGGGGGTCTTCCGTGACCTTCGGACTGCAAACTCCCAGGGCCGGCGTGACCCTGGTGATGACCACCCACATGAACAGGCTGCTGTCCATCAATGAGTTCAATCAGACCGCGCGGGTGCAACCCGGCATGTTCGGCCGGGATTATGAAGAGGCCTTAAACCAGGCGCCGGAGCGGTTTGATACGGATCTTCGTTACACCGGCGGGCATTTTCCCCAGTCCTTTGAATACTCCTCCGTGGGCGGCTGGGTTCTCACCCTGGGATCAGGCCAGGCCTCAACCTATTACGGGGACGCCTATGACCTGGTCCTCAGCCAGGAGTACGTCACCCCTGCGGGATCCTTCAAAACCCTGGATTTTCCGGCCACCGCCACCGGCCCCAAGGTCAACGACATCATGAAGGGAAGCGAAGGGGCCTTCGGCGTCCTGGTGGAGCAGACCATGAAGATTTTTCGGTACATGCCCGAAAACACCCAGCGGTTCGCCTTCATGTTTCATTCCTGGGACGAGGCGGTGGATGCCAGCCGGGAGATCATGCAGGGGGAGTTCGGGTTTCCGGCGATCTATCGGATATCCGATCCGGAGGAGACCGAGGTGGGCATGAAGCTTTTCGGCATTCACGGCACCCCCATCGACAGCCTGGTGAACCTGCGCGGCTTCAAGCCCATGGAGCGATGCCTGTGCATCGGCACCACCGAAGGGGAAAAGGGGTATGCCCGGCACGTCAAGGAGCAGATCACCCGGATATGCAAACAGTACCGCGCCATGAGCCTTACCGGGTATGCCACCAGGCTGTGGGAAAAAACCCGTTATAAGGAGCCGTACATGCGGGAGGACCTTCAGGATTACGGCCTGATCATCGATACGGTGGAATCCGGGGTGACCTGGGACAACCTGCACCGGCTGCATCGGGGCGCCCGGGCCTATATTAAAAAGCGGCCCCAGACCATCTGCATGACCCATGCCTCGCATTTTTACCCCCAGGGGACCAACCTCTACTTTATTTTCATCCTCAGGGCGAAGGACCTTCAGGATTACAGAAGGTTCCATGACGGCCTGCTGGACGCCATTCTTCAGAACGGGGGCTCCATCAGCCACCATCACGGGATCGGAAAGCTGTTTGGCCGGCTGATGGAACCGCACCTGGGGAGGGAGCAGATGGATGTGCTGCGCGTGTTAAAAAACCACTTTGATCCCCACAACATCATGAACCCCGGCGGACAGCTCGGCCTGGATCCGCCTTAAAAAAAACAGGCGCGGGTTTACCTACGCGGTTTTTTAAAATTCGGCGAATCCTTCGGCCATGCGTCGGTTTGCCCAGCTGGTGAATCGAAAATCCTCAAGGAATCCGCAGTGGCCGCCGTTGGCGGGGGTTTCGATGCGAAGGGGTTTGGGGGTCGCCAGTTTTTTTAAATCCTCTGCCGGAATCACCGGATCATCCAGGCTGGAGATGATGAGCGACGGAATTTCCAGTTCCTTTAAAATATCCCCGATAATGGCGTACCCGTTGAGGTAGGCGGTGATGTTCGGAAACTCGGTGTGCTGATGGACAAAATACTCGGTTAAGGCCCGAATACTTTTGTATCGGGAGACCTCCTTGATGTCTATCGAGTGGGGGAACGCCTGATGCTTGATTTTAAGGGAGTTTCGCCATTTTTTCATAAAATAGGCGTGGTAGAGGGCAGGCCCGGTTTCCATGGCGGTTAAGGTGCTTTCCGGGTTTAAAACCGGACAGACCGCCACCACGCCGTCTAAGCGGATGCCTGCTGCAGGCGCCCGCACCGCCACCCGCAGGGCGAAGTTGCCGCCCAGGGAAAACCCGCCCAGAAACAGCCGCTCATGGGGGAAAACCTCCTGAATCCGTTTGACCGCTCCCACGACCTCGTTGATCCGGCAGGAGTGAAAAATCCCCGGATTCAGGTGATGGGTTTGGCCGTGATCCCGAAGGTTCAACCGGAACAGGTCAAACCCCCTGTTCCAAAGGTATCCGGCGGCGGAAACCAGGTAAGAGGAATCCGCGCTTCCCTCCCACCCATGAATCAGGATGCAAAGCCTGGATCCGCCGCGGTTAGCCGCCGCGTAATACCCCTGCAGCCTTACGTTTTCGCCGCAGTCCAGGATATGGGATCGGGAGGCGTTGAGCATATCCTGAGCGCGCCGAAAGGCCAGAACCCGACGAAGGCGGGTGCTGCTTAGAATCGTCTGGACATGCCTGTTTTTAAGCAGGGCCGGGGGGTGAAACGCTTCCATTGTTTTGTCGCCGTGTACCCCGTGTTTTAAATTGGAGATTCATAACCGGTCATCGGGGTCAATTACAAATGAAAAATCAACATCGGTTACCGTAGGTCGGCTTTCCAAAGCCGACAAGAATCTGTCTCGTCTCCCTAACACAACTGTTTTTTGAAAACAAGCAGTGAATTGAATTGTGTTTTCAACCCTTGTGGAAGCCTTGATCGGGGCGGCGCTCATCTGTTTTTTTGTAATGTCTTTACCTTTAAGGATCTTCCTGATATTCTTTCTTCGTTCTTTTCATTGAGGAACCTGCAGCAGGATTGACGTGATGATCTAAGCTATTTACGCCGATCCTCTGTGTTAAGCCTCATGAATGCGGCATTCAATAAAATGAAGCAGGACATAAAAGAAGAGGCGATTGCAAAAAAAGCAGCCCGGCTGATCCGTATCCGGCCCAGCATGACCCTTGCCACAACCTTTGACGGCGATCCCTGGGCTGCTCCGGTCTATTACGCCGGCACCGGCAGAGGACTTTATTTTTTCTCCAATCCCCAGTCCCGGCATATTCAAGACGCCATAGCCTCCGGGAATGCCGCATGCGCGGTGTATGAGGAGAGCACCGATTGGGAAAACCTGCGCGGGCTTCAGATGAGCGGTGTAATCCGGCCTGTGCCCGCAGGGATGGAGGCCGCAGCCGCGGTGTCCGCCTATGTCAGAAAGTTTCCCTTTATCCGCGCCTTTTTTAAGGCCGCCCTCAAACCCGACCTTGCCGGTTTCCAGCGTCTCTTCCATGCCGGCCTTTACTGCTTTGTGCCGAGGCGGATCTACTATACGGACAATTCCTTTCAATTCGGGTTCAGACGACAGGTCCGGCGAAAGGCCTTGTTTCCATGATTTACACATCCACCCAAAACCTTCTGATCGACCTTGAAAAACACGGGCAGCTGGTCCGAATCGCCCAGCCGGTGGATCCCTTTCTGGAGATGGCGCAGATCCACCGGCAGGTGCATGAGGCACAAGGGCCGGCGATCCTCTATGAACGGGTCAAGGGGAGCCCGTTTCCCGCGGCCTCCAACATTTTCGGCACCCTGGAACGGGCCCGGTTTATATTCAGGGGGGCTTTGAAACGGGTTTGCCGTCTGATCGAACTGAAGGCCGATCCCGTTTCATTTTTTAAAGCGCCGTTTAAATACGCCGGGGTTCCTTTAACCCTCTGGCACATGCTTCCGAAAAAACAGGCCGCCTGCCCGGTCCTGATGCACACCACCCGGATCGATCAGCTTCCTCAGATCCAGTGCTGGCCGGATGACGGCGGGCCGTTTATCCTTCTGCCCCAGGTCTATACCGAAGACCCGCGCTGTCCCGGCATCCTGCGCTCAAACCTGGGCATGTACCGGATCCAGCTTTCAGGCAACGCCTACCGTCAAAACGAGGAAATCGGGCTGCATTACCAGATTCGACGGGATATCGGCATTCACCATGCGGCCGCCCTGGAAATGAACCGGCCGCTCAAAGTCAGCATCTTTGTGGGCGGGCCTCCGGCCCACAGCTTTGCCGCAATCATGCCGCTTCCCGAAGGGATGCCCGAGGTGAGCTTTGCCGGCGGGCTGGCCGGCCGGCGGTTCCGCTATACGAAAAAAAACGGGTTTGTCCTTTCGTCGGACGCGGATTTCTGCATCACCGGAACGGTCATGCCCGGAGAAACCAAGCCTGAAGGCCCCTTTGGGGATCACCTGGGGTATTACAGCCTCGTCCATCCCTTTCCCTACCTGCATGTGGAAACCGTGTATCACCGCCCCCACGCGATCTGGCCGTTTACCGTGGTGGGCCGGCCGCCCCAGGAGGACACCATCTTCGGCAGGCTGATCCACGAGATCACCGGCCCCATGATCCCGCGGTCTGTCCCTGGTCTCGAGGCTATTCATGCCGTGGACGCGGCCGGGGTTCACCCCCTGCTGCTGGCCATCAGCCGGGAAAGATACCTTCCTTACCAGCAGCGTCGGCCCCGGGAGATGCTCAAGGTCGCCAACGCTCTCCTGGGATTCGGCCCCTGCGCCCTTGCCAAGTACCTGCTGATCGCTGCCCGGGAGGACGACCCGCACCTGGATATCAACGACGTGAAGGCGTTTTTAACCCATATCCTTAAACGGGTGGACTGGCGGTCTGACCTTCACTTCCAGACCGAAACCACCATCGACACCCTGGATTATTCAGGCACCGGTTTCAATCAGGGCTCCAAGCTGATCATCGCGGCGGCTGGGCCTGAAAAACGAACCCTTCAAACAGAAATACCAGATGGCATCACCCTGCCCAAAGGGTTTGTCTCTCCAGTGCTGGCCATGCCGGGGGTGTTGGTTATCCAGGCGCAAAGGTTTCAGGATGAAAACACCGCCGGGGTTGAGATGAAAAGTCTGTCCGATTCTCTGGCGACCCTGCCGTCCAAAGAAGCGATTCCGCTGGTGATCGTGGCCGATGACGCTGAATTTACGGGTAAAAACCTAAGCAACCTGCTCTGGGTGGCCTTTACCCGCTCCAACCCTTCCCATGATGTTTATGGGGTGAACAGCCGTGTGGATCACAAGCACTGGGGGTGCGAAAACCCCCTGATCATTGATGCGCGGTTAAAGCCCCATCATGCGCCTGTGTTGTTTGAGGATAAAAAGGTAAGGGCCCGTGTGGATGAAATGGGAAAAAAAGGGGGGTGTCTTTACGGAATCATTTGACAGCGGATAAAAAAAGGGCGGACCGTTTATCTTGCCCGCCCCTTTTTTGGAAAAACATCCGAAAAACGCTCGCCTGTTACCCCTTATCATACCTTTTTTTACTGTCCGGTCAAGAGAAATTTGATTTCCTGCCACCCTGCGCTTAAAACAGAACGTTTAAAAAAATTTTACTTCAACTTGAAGCAGATAAAAAAATGATTATTTTTCAGTTGTTCGAATCCTACTGGAAGATATCCATTAAATGTTTAGGATATAGGCCGAAGAAGGCATACCATGAACTCAAAGGAAAGGAGGGATGAGCGATGTCAATCGTAAGATGGGATCCATGGACGACTCTGCCCAGCCTTCAGGAGCGGATCAACCGGATATTTGAAGAGGCGTTTCCAAAGTCCTCAACGGTCAAGGACGAAGCCTTTGCGATTGCCGACTGGAGGCCCCTGGTGGATACCTATGAGGAAAACGGCGCGATCGTGATCAAGGCCGAAATCCCCGGTGTCAAAAAGGAGGATGTGTCCATCGATATCAAGGACAATGTCCTGACTTTAAAAGGGGAGCGTTCCCACGAGGCTGAGATCAAGGAGGAAAACTACTACCGGAGGGAAAGAAGCTATGGGAAGTTCCACAGGGCCTTTACCCTGCCGGATGCCGTTGATCCAAATCGGATTGATGCCAGCTACAAGGACGGGGTCTTGAAAATCACGATACCCAAGGCCGAAGAACCCACGGCCAAAAAAATTGAAATCAAGTAATCACTTTAAAAACAGCCGGCTGTTCAAACCGAAGGGTGTCGGAACAGCCGGCCTTTGTTTATCAGACCGGCTGTTATTTTTTGCTTAACTGATCACAGGGTATAAATTTTTTTGTAAAACTACATTTTTTTTTGGCGTCATCCGTTTCTTTTGGCTAAGGTTATTCCCGAACCTTATCGAAAGGGACATACCTTTCAAGAAAACGTCTACATTATCCGCAATCGCGGCATCGATTCGTCGGAGCTGCAAACCATCCGGCAATTCTTCAAGACCCATTGGGACAAAGCGCGATCTTTTATCTCCCATCGGCTTGGCGAGCACTGAAACTGACGTCAACCCAATGGCCCTCTCAAGGACGAGGCATGTTGCGCTTTTTTGCTCAAAATTGAACCAAAGATCGAAATCAAGCTGCTGCCGCCTTTGATAAAACGTCGCGCCCGTGGTAAAAACAACCTCCCTTGCACCTGGTCTTCTCTTATGACCCAACCCCCATGATCGGACCGGTAGACCGATTCGGAACCTTGAAACAGAAAAGCGTAAGTGGGTCATCTCTTGAAAAAATGTACGATTACCTGATCAACACATATCCTGCCTGGGCCGTCCTTCCAGTGTCGGGTCGTATCTCAAGTACATGGCATACATCAATGATCGACGATCTACCTGTAGCCTGCCTCGGCCGGGATGCGGACACCCCAAAAAAACACCGTCACAGGGTCATCAATAATCTCCGTTTCATGATCCTGCCTTGGATATGCATCAAAAAACCTGGCTTTCAGGCTTCTTGCCGTCAATATTCGACTACCTGCCGATGACTGACGTCGGCTTTATGCCTGTCGATCGTTCTTGCCGAATAAATGGCGTAAGCGCAGCTACGGTTCCAACAGCGACAAGGGATGCAGATGGGTAGAACGAACCCTGTCAGTGCGACACACCTGTCGCTTGCATAAAAAATTTAGATTCGATAGTATCGCCACCGCTAAGGATTGTTATTTCAAAGAGCAAGAACCGGATGTATCCTGGTCAAGATTGGTGTCTGCCTGAGACTTCAGCGGCACCCTGTGATCGATTACGAAAATTTTATCAAGGGGATGGAGGCATTGATGATGTTGAAAACCATCAGGGTAGGGCATCCGCCGGGGCCACATTCATCCGGGGTCTCTTTGGAATATACTTTTTAAAAAGCTGGCTTAGAGAAAGCTGATCCATCTAATGAGCAATCAAAGGTGTGACATCAAGCATTTTGGCTTGCGAGTTGAGATGTTCCATTGTAATCTTCCTTATTTTTTGAGGTTTACAATATCTTGAGTACAATCAAAGGCCTGGATAATTTTATTTAAAATTAAATCAATAAAATATATCATATTTTTCATAACCACAAAAACAATCTTCGCCCGCTGCTGAACGCGAGTTAAAAAAAGGAGACATTTGATGATTAAATTGGAAACAAGCATGGGGGATATTTTTATTGAACTTGACGAGGCCAAGGCTCCGAAGACATGTGAAAATTTTCTTTCCTATGTCAAAAGCGGGCATTACAACGGCACCATTTTTCACCGGGTGATCGACGGATTTATGATCCAGGGCGGCGGCATGACGCCGGACATGAAGGAGAAGCCGACCCAGGCCCCCATTGAGAATGAAGCGGATAACGGCTTGAAAAACATCGCCTACAGCATTGCCATGGCCCGCACCTCAGACCCCCACAGCGCCACGGCGCAGTTTTTCATCAATGTGAAAAATAATAGTTTCCTGGATCACAAGGGCAAAACCCCGGACGGATGGGGATACGCCGTGTTCGGCAAGGTCGCCAAGGGGCATCCGGTGGTCAACAAGATCAAAGCCGTTCCCACCGGCCGTAAGGGGATGCACGATGATGTTCCCGTCACGCCGGTGGTGATCACTAAAGCGGAGGTTGTGGTAAAATAACAGCCTTCGAGGGCTTGACATTCCGGTCGATTTTTTGAATCGTTTAAGTGGGCTTTATTCTTTACAGGTTTGGACCTGAAACCGGCCGTCAAGATCAGAAATCCAATGAAGAAGCCGTTATTAAACCTTCTCCTGATCGCCGTGGGCATCGTCATCGCCTTTCCGCTGTTTAGCATCACCTATTACACCATGGTCCGGACCTCGACCCCCGGGTTCTGCGCATCCTGCCATGAGATTCAGTTCGCCTTCAACACATGGAAGACCTCCACGCATACCAACAACGCCCAGGGATTCGTGGCGGACTGCATGGACTGCCATCTTCCGGCGCCCCACGAGACCGTGGATTTTTTTTACACCAAGACCCTCCACGGAATGAAGGATATCTTTGCGCATTTTACGCAAGACATGAGCCGATACGACCATGCGCTTCAAAGGCAGAAAGCCTATGCCTCGTTTAAAAACGAGCAATGCCAGAAGTGCCATCGCAACATCCTTTATATACCCAATAAGCGCGGCGCCATGCTGGCGCACCGATCCGTGCTGTATCCCGTAGAGGGGTATGAGAAAAAATGCGTGGACTGCCATAAAAACCTGGTCCACATAAAACGGCCTGTTTACCAGTACAAACAATACACCCAAACTTACAGAGGGCTGGGCCTGTAACCCGGTTCAAAAAGGAGCCCCCCATGAAAAAAACGGCATTTTTTTGGATCGCGGTCTTTGTCGGTGTCGGCCTGATCCTTGTGAGGCCGCGGGTTTTAAAAAGCGCGGATCAGAATTTTCCCAAGGAAAAGGAGTTCAGGATTGAACGGGCCATGCCCAAGGAGGCGGTGGCCTGCATTGACTGCCATAAAAAAGAACATCCGGGGCTGTTCGCCGACTGGGCACAGAGCCGCCATGCCAGCGCGAACATCACCTGCTACGACTGCCATAAGGCCGAGGCCTTTGATCCGGATGTGAGCCCGTCGCATTACCAGCAGTATGAACGCGCCGATCAGAAATACGGAACCAAGGAGTTTAAAACCCCGGTGTCGGCCGTGGTGACGCCCAAGGACTGCTCCCGCTGCCATCCGGATGAGGCCATGCAATACGGCAGAAGCAAGCACGCCAACACCCTTGAGATCATATGGAAGATCGACCCCTGGCTCAATGACGGCACAGCCAGCGAGATGGAAAGGGCCGCCGGGTGTTACCACTGCCACGGAACGGTCCTGAAAATCAAAGACGGCGCCCTGGACCCCGCAACCTGGCCCAATGTGGGCGTGGGAAGAATCAACCCCGATGGCAGCAAAGGGGGATGCTCAAGCTGCCATACCCGCCACCTGTTCAGCGTGATGGAGGCCCGGAAACCCGAGGCCTGCGGCCAGTGCCATCTGGGGCCGGATCATCCCCAGATTGAAATCTACATGGAATCCAAACACGGGGATATCTACACGGCGCACGGGGACGACTACAACTGGAACGCCGCGCCCGGCACCTGGTCGGCGGGGACGGACTTCCGGGGGCCGACCTGCGCCGCCTGCCACATGTCCGGCTCGGGCACCACCCTGACCACCCATGACGTCACCGAAAGGCTGTCCTGGGAAACCCAGGCCCCCCTGACCCTCCGGCCTTCCGAGTTTGAGGCTTTTCCCGCAAAAACCAACTGGCAAGTGGAGCGCGACAAGATGAAGGAGGTCTGCATGCAGTGCCATGGAAAGGTCTGGGTGGACAGCCATTATGAGAAGTTTGACCGGGTGGTCGCAGAGTATAACGACATCTATTACAAGCCGGCCAGAAAAATGCTGGATGATCTGTATGCAAAGGGGCTTCTGGACAAAACGCGGTTTTTTGATGAGCAGCTCGAGGTGGAATTCTACGAGCTGTGGCATCATGAGGGCCGCCGGGCCCGCATGGGAACGGCCATGATGGCCCCGGATTACGCCTGGTGGCACGGGTTCTATGAGTGCAAAAAGCGGTATAACCGCTTCATGGAAGAGGCCCGGGACCTGATCGCTCAAAACAAAAAGGCGTATCAGGCGACGGATTTCCCAAACGCCACCGGGAGCACTCAGAAACCTGAACAGGTATTTCCCGGCAAATAGCCGGTGGATTTACCCTAAAAAGCTATCTATCCTGCGTTGCGGTGTTTTTGCAGAAAGTAGCTTATCGGTTCGTTTGAAAAATTTTCACCACCGAGCACACAGAGAAAAAAATTATTTTTTCTTCATTTCCTCTGTGATCTCAGTGGTTAATCTTTTTATTCTTCAAAAAGGGTAGCCGGATCCTCATGGAAACAAAAAAACGTCCGCATGTGGTGATTCTGGGAGCCGGTTTCGGCGGTCTGCACGCCGCCAAAGCGCTCGCCGGCGCCCCCGTGAGGGTTACCCTTGTCGATAGAAACAACTACCACACCTTCTCGCCGCTTTTATACCAGGTGGCAGCCGCGGAACTTGAGGCCTCGGATATCGCCTATCCCCTCCGCGGCATTCTGCGGAAGATGCCCAATGTCGATTTTCTGATGGCCCAGGCGGAACACCTGGATCTGAAAAATAAAAAGGTGGTTACCACGGCCAGGACCCTTGACTATGACTTTCTCATCCTGGCCCTGGGCAGCGTATCGGGTTTTTTTGATATCCCCGGCGCCCGGGAGCATTCCCTGCGGCTCAAAACCCTGGAGGACGCCATTCGGGTGCGCAACCATATCATCTGCTGCTTTGAACGGGCCGCTCAGCTTCCGGATGCAGAATCCCGGAAAAGGATCCTGACCTTTACCATCGTGGGCGGCGGGCCCACCGGCATTGAATACGCCGGCGCCTTATCCGAACTGATTTCCAGTTCCTTTACCAAAGATTTTCCGGAGATTGACATGAGCGAGTCTTCGGTGGTCCTGGTGGAAGCCCAAAACAGCCTTTTACCTCAATTCCCCCATCGCCTGAGACGATACGCCCTTTCGCACCTGAGGTCCATGGGGGTCAAGGTGCATCTGGGATCCAGGGTACGTCAGGTGACGGGAACCGGTGTTTTTCTGGAAAACCACGATCCCATACCCACCGAAACGGTGATCTGGTCCGCGGGTGTGCGCGGTACCCCGAGGGTGCTGACCTGGGGGCTTCCGGTCTCCCCGAGGGGCGGGGTCAACGTCCTGCCGACGCTTCAGGTGCCGGAGCATCCCGAGGTGTATGTTGTGGGCGACCTGTCGCACCTGGCGCAGGACGGTCGTCCGCTCCCCATGGTCGCTCCGGTGGCGGTCCAGCAGGGCAAAGCCGCCGCCCAAAACATTTTAAACGCCATATCCGGAAAGCCCCTTCAACGGTTTATATATAAGGACAGGGGGAGCATGGTGACCCTGGGCCGAAACTCCGGCCTGGCCAGCGTCAAAGGGTTTTCTTTTACGGGTTTTCCGGCATGGGTGCTCTGGCTGCTGCTCCACCTGGCGTATCTCATCGGGTTCCGCAACCGGATTCTGGTGATGACCAACTGGGCCTGGGATTATATCCTTTTTGAAAGGGCCGTCCGCATGATTGTGCCCAAGGTTTCGGTGGACCAGATACCGCGTTCATCTTCAGCCCCTTTTTAAGATCGATGATCGTGATTATTGTTGACGAACTTGAGCAAAGCGGATAACCAATACCCGTCATGAGTGGAGGCGCTTATTTTAAACAGGGGGGCTTGCGGGCCCCGGTCAAGCCCAGCGTGTTAACCCCGATGGTGTATCACAAAACATAATGGTCGTATGAACCAGAACAGCCAAGTGACTGCCAAACCCGATCTTGTTGCGGATTGGGATAGACTTTTTCAGGTATTCATTCGGCCGGAGAATGACGCCTGCCGGGCCACCCTG
>DYLE01000039.1 GCA_020722245.1 Desulfonema limicola | reverse complement strand
AGCCGAAGAACTCTGACCTGGCCCATAGGACCAGGTTTTAAATTTGAAATAAAAAAATCCATATTAAAAATCAAAACTCCGTTAACAAGATACAACAAAAATCTTAAAAGTATAGGTTTAAATGAAAAAAACCCTGCTGGCCGTCATTTCGCTTGCAGTCCTTGCCGCCACAGGACTGGGCGTCGGTTTCTGGATCAATCTGAATCACTATTTAAACAAACCGGCGAACCCTTCCAGCACCGTGCGGTGCGTCGTGACCGTATCCCCCGGGGAGGGGCTTGGTGCGGTGGCGGACACGCTGTACCAGGACGGGCTTATCACGCATCCCTTTAAATTCAAGCTGGTCGGGCGGTTAAAAAAGTACGACCGGAAAATCGCCGCAGGGGTGTATGAGCTTTCCGCCTCAATGCCTCCAAGGGTTATCCTGGATATTTTGAAAAGCGGCAAGGCCAGGTTTCATAAAATCACCATTCCCGAAGGATTCAACCTCGCCCAGATCGCCGACAGGATTGAAAAAACGGAACTTTGTAAAAAAGACGAGTTCTTATCCTTAGCCGAGAATCCATCTTTTACTTCTCAGATAAAAATTCCAGCCAAGACCTGTGAAGGCTACCTGTTCCCGGACACCTACTACTTTTCCGATGATTCCTCTTGCAAGCAGATCATTCTGACCATGGTCGAGCAGTTTCGCAGGACGTTTAATCTGCGCTATAAGAGGCGTGCGCACGCCCTTGGATTTACGGTGCATGAGATCATGACCCTTGCCTCGCTCATTGAAAAAGAAACCGGAATCGAAGCGGAACGGCCGATCATCTCATCGGTTTTCCACAACCGCCTGAAAAAAAATATGAGGCTGGCCAGCGACCCGACGGTCATTTACGGCATGAAGCACTACAGCGGAAACATCACCCGGGAGGATTTAAACCACCCCACCCCCTACAACACCTATCTGATTCCCGGCCTCCCCCCCGGCCCCATCGCCAGCCCGGGAAAGCCCTCGATCGAGGCCGCCCTTTATCCGGCAAAAACCGACTACCTTTTCTTTGTCGCAAAACCGGACAAGACCCACCAGTTCTCCGTCACCCTGGAGGAGCACAACCGGGCGGTGGAAAAATACCAGCTAAAACGCGAGGGAAGCCGTCTTTGAATAAACATCCAGGCTGAGCCAGTCCTTCGGCGGGCCGTTTTTTTTTAAGTAGTGATACCCTGCGGCGGCGATCATGGCTGCGTTGTCCCCGCAGAGTTCCACTGACGGGATGAACACCGAAATTTCCTTCGAATCAGCCGCCTCGCGCATTCGATCCCTCAACCGGCGGTTTGCGGATACCCCGCCCACCAGCGCAATCCGGGAATACCCCTTGGCCTCGGCCGCGTGCAGCGCCTTTTCCACCAGCACATCCACCACCGCTTCCTGAAAGGCCGCGGCGATATCCTCCATCTCGTCCCGGTAGGTATCCGGATGGGTCTGAATGTAGCGACTCACCGCCGTCTTTATTCCACTGAAGCTGAAATCAAACGCCTGCCGATCAAGAAAGGCGCGGGGGAAGACGATCCGATGGGGGTCCCCCTTCCCCGCGAGCTCGGAAATCACCCGGCCTCCGGGATAACCCAGGCCCAGCAGCTTGGCTGTCTTGTCAAAAGCCTCTCCCGCCGCGTCATCCAAGGTCTGCCCCAGGCATTCGGCTCGAGTAGGGGATAACACCGCATAAATACCCGTGTGCCCTCCGGAGGCCAGAAGGGCGATAAACGGAAACTCCGGAGCGGATCCGTAAAGAAAAACGGAATGGATGTGGCCGGCCAGATGATCCACACCGACCCAGGGGATATTTAAGGTGTAGGCAAAGGCCCTGGAAAAACAAAACCCCACCAGAAGGGCGCCGATCAGACCCGGCCCCTGGGTGACCGCCACGGCGTCTATGTCTTTTTGCTCGATACCCGCCTGGCGCAGCGCCTGCCGGACCACAAAGACAATGGCCTCGATGTGCTTTCGCGATGCAAGCTCCGGCACCACCCCGCCGTAGGGATGATGGACATCCACCTGGGAGGATACGACAGAGGATAAAATAACCGCCCCGTCCTCAACGACCGCAGCCGCGGTTTCATCGCAGGAGGTTTCAATTCCCAGGATTTTCATCGCGTTTTATGACGGCGCTTATAAAACAAAAAAACCGGGGCGGCCCTAAACGAACCCGTTTATTCAGGCCGCGGCCCGGCTGAACCGATTAATTTTTTTTGCCGGTTAAAGGGTCGCGCCTCTCTTCCGACCGGGAAGAGACATGACCACTGGCTCAGGAACGGCAAACCGGGGACAGGCGCTGTCCTCTGGAAATCCATGCCAACAAGCGCATCCCCGGGTCATGGAGCTTTTGCCATAACCCGCCTGACGGCCAAAGCCGCCACCTTAACTTCCTCATGGTCAGATCCATCGAATCCGTTTTTCGTCGGACTTGTGCTTCTCAACCACCTCGCCGATCACATAGGCTTTTTCATTGATTCCGGTCGCCCGCTCCACCACATCCTGAGCGACCGGTTCGGGCACCACAACGATAAGCCCTATCCCGTTGTTGAAGGTCCGCCACATCTCCGAGTCCTCAACATTGCCCGCTTCCTGAAGGTACTTGAAAACAGGAGGGATGTCCCAGGATCCCTTGTGAATATCCGCATCGCAGGCATCCGGCAGGATACGCACCAGGTTTTCCGAGATTCCGCCGCCGGTGATATGGGCAAGCCCGCAAACCGGAAAATCCTTGATCAGGTGCTTGATGGTCTCCGTGTAAATCTTGGTGGGGACGATCAGCTCCTCCCCCAGGGTCTTCCCAAACTCCGGAATCAACGCATCAATTTTCAGGTTTAAAATGTCAAAACATATCTTGCGGACCAAGGAAAAACCATTGCTGTGAAGCCCCGAGGAGGCAATCCCCACCAGCTTGTGTCCGACCCGAATCTCCGATCCGTCCACGATTTTGTCATTATCCACGATGCCTACGGAGAACCCGGCGAGGTCATACTCCCCCTTGTTGTACATGCCGGGCATTTCAGCGGTCTCCCCGCCGATCAGGGCGCATTGGGCCTGGCGGCAGCCCTCGGCGATTCCTTGAATGATCTGTTCAGCCACGTGAATATTCAGCTCACCCATGGACAGGTAATCCAGGAAAAAAAGCGGCTTTGCACCCTGAACCGCCACATCATTCACACACATGGCCACCAGATCGATCCCCACGGTGTCGTGCTTGTCCATCATAAAAGCGATCTTCAGCTTGGTGCCCACCCCGTCGGTGGAGCTGACCAGCACGGGCCGCTTGTAATCCCTCATGTTCAGGGAATACAGGCCGCCGAAACCGCCGATTTCGCCGATTACGCCGCTTCTCGGCGTCTGGGCGGCCACGCCCTTGATCCAGTTCACAAACCCGCCGGCCTTGTCGATATCCACCCCGGCGTCCGCATATGTCAAAGGATTTTTTTTAGTCATGCCTTTCCCATTACCCTCGATGAACTCAATAAAAAAAACGAGATTTTTGCTACCTTACCCGCTATAAAATGTCAAAACAATTTTTTTGACATAGGCCGATGAGTGGTATACTAAAATACAGCATAAATTCACCACCTGCAATACCTAAACCAACAAGAGGAGAAGGATGAAAACATTTGCACGGCTCAACCGGCTTCCGCCCTATGTATTCGCGACCGTGACGCAGCTCAAGATGGAGGCTCGACGGGCCGGAGAGGATATCATCGATCTGGGAATGGGAAACCCCGACCTGGGCACCCCGAAGCATATCGTCAGCAAGCTCATTGAGGCCGCCCAGAAGCCGCAGAACCACAGGTATTCCGCATCCATGGGAATCACCAAGCTTCGCATGGCGATCTCCGCCTGGTATAAGCGAAGGTTTGATGTGGATATCGATCCGGAGAACGAAGCGATCGTCACCATCGGGGTCAAAGAGGGGCTGTCGCATCTGATGCTGGTTACGGTGGGACCTGGCGATGTTGTGCTCTCTCCGAATCCCACCTATCCGATTCACCCCTACTCGGCGATCATATCCGGCGCAAACGTAAGGTATGTACCCCTTGATCCGGATTCGGACTTTTTCGAAAACCTGATCGAAACCACCAAGCAGACCTGGCCCAAACCCAAGGTGATCGTGCTCAGCTTTCCGCACAACCCGACCACCGCCATCGTCGAGCTTGACTTTTTTGAAAAAATCGTCGCCTACGCCAAGGAACACGACATCCTGGTCATCCACGATCTGGCATACGCGGACCTTGTCTTTGACGGCTACAAACCGCCCAGCTTTCTTCAGGCCAAAGGCGCCAAGGAGGTCGGGGTGGAGTTCTTTTCCCTTTCCAAGAGCTACAACATGCCGGGATGGCGTGTGGGGTTTTGCGTGGGAAACGCAGAGGTGGTAGGCGCGCTTCGGCGGATCAAAAGCTACCTGGACTACGGCGTCTTCCAGCCGATTCAGATCGCTTCCATTATCGCGTTAAACGGCCCCCAGAAATGCGTCAAGGAGATCTGCGACACTTACAAATCCCGAAGAGACACCCTGATTTCGGGCCTGGACAGGGTCGGGTGGCATATCCCGCCGCCCAAGGCCACCATGTTCGTCTGGGCCAAAATCCCGGAGCAGTACCGGAAAATGGGTTCGGTGGAGTTCTCCAAAATGCTGATTCGAAAGGCCAAGGTGGCGGTCTCTCCCGGCATCGGGTTCGGCGAATACGGGGACCAGTATGTCCGGTTCGCCCTGATTGAAAACAACATGAGGATCAACCAGGCGGTTCGAGGGATCAAAAAAATCCTGTAACCCGAACGAGGAAGGTTTATATGAAGGTAATCCATATCGGCATTCTCGGCCTGGGCACGGTGGGCACGGGTATCGCACGGCTGCTGACGGAAAATCGGCGGCTCATCACCTCCAGACTCGGGGCTGTCCTCCACATCAAACGGGCCGCGGACCTGGATATTCAGAGGGACCGGGGGGTAGGTTTTGAAAAAGGCGTTCTGACCACAGATCCCCTGGCCGTGGTCAACGACCCAGAAATTCAGATCGTCCTTGAAATGATCGGCGGAGAAAAGATCGCCAAGACCCTCATTTTAAAAGCCATCGCCAACGGAAAGCATGTCGTTACGGCGAATAAAGCCCTGCTGGCCGCGCATGGAAACGCATTATTCAAGGCCGCCTCGGACAAGGGGGTCAGCATTGCCTTTGAACCCAGCGTCGGCGGATGCATGCCGATCATCAAGACCCTCCGGGAAAGCCTTGTGGGCAATCAGATCCTCTCCATCAAGGGGATCCTAAACGGCACCTGCAACTACATCCTCTCCGAAATCACCAGCAAAGGCGCCTCGTTTGAGGATGCTCTGGCCAGCGCTCAAGCCAACGGGTTCGCCGAGGCTGATCCGACCCTGGATGTGGAAGGGCATGACACCGCCCACAAGCTCTCCATCCTCGCCGCCATCGCCTATGGAATGCGGATCAACCTTGCAGACATCTATGTGGAAGGGATCTCCCGGATCACCCCCCTGGATATCGAGTTCGCCCGCCAGAGCGGCTACCACATCAAGCTGCTCGCGATTACCAAACGCGCCGGCGGCAGCGTCGAAGCCCGGGTGCATCCCACCATGATTCCGTTTTCAAACCCCCTCTCCAACGTTCACGGCGCCATGAATGCGGTGACAATCTCAGGGGACGCCATCGGCGACATGATGCTCTACGGTCACGGCGCCGGCATGATGCCCACCGCCAGCGCAGCCATCAGCGATGTCATCGATATCGCGCGGGATATTCTGACCGGCGCATCCCCCCGGGTCCCCCTGCTTTCCTTTCAAAGGCAGCACATAAAAAAAATACCGATCCGGCCGATCGAAGAGCTGGTCACCCACTACTACATTCGATTTTCAGCCATGGACCAGCCGGGGGTGCTGGCCAAAATCGCGGGGATACTGGGGGAATATGCCATCAGCATCATGTCCGTACACCAGATCGAACAGAAGCTCAACGGGGCGGTGCCTATTTTTATGCTCACCCATGAAGCCGAAGAAAAAAAGATCCGGTCCGCCCTGTCACGGATCGCATCCCTGGATGTGATCACCGACACCCCCATGTTCATCCGTATCGAGGAAAAAAACAGCGAATTCTCACAACCCTAAGCACAGAAGGAAAACCCATGCACATCCTATGCTCGGACCTTGAAGGCGTGTTTGTGCCCGAGATCTGGATCAACGTCGCCCGGCAGACCGGCATCGAAGCGCTCCGGCTCACCACCCGGGACATTCCCGACTATGATGCACTGATGAACAGGCGGCTTGCCATTCTTCATGAAAAGGGGTTAACGCTTCAGGACCTTGTGGCGGTCATCAAAACCATGGAGCCGCTTGAGGGGGCGCTTGAATTTTTGAACTGGACCCGGGCAAACCATCAGATCATCATCGTGTCGGACACCTTCGTGCAGTTTGCAGGTCCCTTAATGGAAAAGCTGGGCTGGCCCACCCTGTTTTGCAATGAATTGAAGGTTTCCAGGGAAGGCGTTATTACCGGCTACACCCTTCGGCAGAAGGACGGCAAACGAAAAGCGGTGCAGGCCTTAAAAGCAATGAACTACCGCGTGATCGCCTTCGGCGATTCCTACAACGACATCAGCATGCTCAAGGAAGCGGAGGTGTCGTTTTTGTTCCGGCCTCCCCAAAACGTGATCCGGGAGTTTCCGGAGATCCCCGCAACAGAGACCTACGCCGGCTTGAAAGAAATGATAACCCAAGCAGCCCGCAAGCAGGCCGAAAAAACCGCTTAAGCCAATGACACCCAAAACCTTCAGCCTTCAGCCTTTAACCTTTAACCTTTAACCTTTAACCTTCAACCTTTAACCTTTAACCTTCAACTTTATAAACCTTTTTACAGGACCATCACCCAATGATACCCATTCAAAAAAAACCCGACGGCATAGTGGTGAAGGTCCATGTCCAGCCCAAGTCTTCGAAAAACGCCGTCGCCGGTTTACACGCAGACGCCTTAAAAATAAAACTGACCGCCCCGCCCGTGGATAATGCGGCCAATCGCATGTGCATTCAGTTTCTTGCCAAAACCTTGGATCTTCCGAAATCTCAACTAGAAATCATCTCAGGCCCGACCAGCCGCATCAAACAGATCCTCATCCATTGCGACGCACATCCCCCATCCCATTCCCGGATTGATAAAATTATTAATAAAATCAATGATTTAATAAATTTAAAAAAACCTTGACAACAAATCGGGCTCACGGATATAAAAATACTTTAATGATGCGGGGTGGAGCAGTCCGGTAGCTCGTCGGGCTCATAACCCGAAGGTCAGAGGTTCAAATCCTCTCCCCGCTACCAAAATCATTCAACCGGATTGCGGGGTTTTCAAAAACCTGCGCAACCCCTCACCGCTCCTCCTGGAAATATTCTCAGAGGTAATTATCATGAACGCAACGCACTGGCCTATACCCCAGTGGCCCCAAGGGGTTCCCCATGAGGTGACCGATTATGACCGTCCCCTCTTCAGCATTTTAGATGATGCGGCAAAAGATTACCCGGATCATGTTTACACCATCTTCAACGGCGGCAAAAAAACCTTCTCCCAGGTCAAGGAAACCGCAGATAGAATAGCGAACTTTCTCGCGTCCCGGGGGATCCGCAAAGGCGACCGGGTGGCTATTTTTCTGCCGAACATTCCCCATTACCCCGCCATTTTTTTCGGCATTCTGAAGGCCGGAGCGGTCTGCGTCACCTGCAACCCGCTCTACACCTCTACGGAGCTGCATTACCAGATCAAGGACGCCGGGGCAAAGGCCGTGTTCTGCATGGACCATCCCCAGTTTTATCCGACGACCGTCAGGGCCATCAAGGAAACAGAGGTTAAAACCGTCGTCATCTGCAACGTCAAATCCTACCTGCCGAAAATAAAAGCCCTGCTTGGAAGCCTGCTTCGCAAAATCCCCAGGGCGGGTCAGTATGAGCCGGACCACCTGTTCTTTGATCAGATCATTGAAACCTCCCATCCGAAGCCGCCGGCCGTTGACATCAACCCGTTTGAGGACCTGGCGCTGATCATCTATACTGGCGGCACCACCGGCGTGCCCAAGGGAGCGGCCCTCACCCATACCAACTTCACCTATGATCTGAAGGCGCTTGAGCAATGGGTCAGGCTTTCCCACGAGCCCGGCAAACCGCCGGAGATCATCCGGCGGGGCGGCGCGCATACCTTTCTGGGGGTCCTCCCCTGGTATCACAGCTTTGGAATGACCTGCTGCATGATGACCGCATGCGCCTCAGGAAACCGCCTGGTCTGCATTCCAGACCCCAGGGCCGGCAATCCACCGTTTACCGAGGTGTTGAAAGCAGTGGAAAAATACAAGGCAACGATTATGCCGGCGGTACCGACCGTGTTTGTGGCCTTCACCAATCATCCCCTGCGGGACAAATACGATCTCACCTCCCTGATGGGCTGCTTTTCCGGCGGCGCCCCGCTGCCGCCTGAGGTCTGCCGGCAGTTTGAGGAAAAAACCGGGGCGATCATCTTTGAGGGGTATGGCTTGAGCGAAACCGCACCCGTGGCCACCGCCAACCCCACCAACAGGACCGGACGCCAAATCGGTTCCATCGGGTTCCCTCTCCCGGGTACCGATATCAAGATCGTTGATCTGGAGACCGGGTTAAACGAGATGCCCGCCGGCGAGGACGGCGAAATCGCCATCTGCGGGCCCCAGGTCATGAAGGGGTATTGGAACAGGCCCCGGGAGAATGAGACGGTTTTCAGGCAGATCAATGGAAAACGCTACTTTCTGACGGGCGATATCGGCCATGTGGATGAAAACGGGTATATCCTCATCACAGACCGGAAAAAAGACTTAATACTGGTCGGCGGATTCAACGTCTATCCACGGGAGGTGGAGGACATTCTTTTCCAGCATCCCAAAATCGCCATGGCCGCGGTGGTGGGCGTTCGGGACCCCAGAAGCGGGGAGGCCGTAAAGGCCTACATTCAGCTCAAGCCCAATGAGACCGCCACGGAGCAGGAGATTCTCGAGTATTGCCAGAAAAACATGGCCGGGTATAAGCGACCCCATCAGATTGAATTCCGGGACGCCCTGCCGGTATCCCCCATCGGAAAAATCCTTCGCCGGGTGCTGCGGGATGAGGAGATGGCCAAAAAAATGACCTCCGCCGGAAATCCCTGATGATCGCCTCCTGTCCCCGGAATCAGTTTCTACTTGATTTGGGCCAGCGGTTCATCTATCGTAGAAGCAAAACAACGCCGTCATCATTCCACGGGGAGTCGAGCAATGGATATAAACGAATTTACCCGCGATAACGCGGCCACCATCACCCATTTAAAAAAAATACCCGCCCTGGAATGCTTCACTGAAAAGGAGCTTGAAGAGTTCCTCAGGTTCAGCGAGCTTCGAACCTATGCCGAAAAAGAATGCATTGTCGATGAAAACAGCGACGACGACCGGGTTTTCTATTTAGTTTCGGGAAAAGCCAAGGTGATGAAGAACGGAAAGGAACTGATCATCCTTCGCCGCACGGGTGACGTGTTCGGCGGCATCGGCGTTATAACCGGCATTTCAAGGGCGGCATCCGTCTATGCCGCGGCCCCCACGACCTGCGTGGTCATTCGGCTCTCCCAGATCGACGCCCTCGACGAAAACAACCGGCTGAGGTTTAAATACATGATCTTCAGAGGGTTTGCCGAAATTCTGGCCAACCGCTTAAAAAAGACCTCCGACGAGCTGGACGCCGCAAGAAACGAAATCGCCAGGTATCAAGCCACTGAAAAAAAACCATCATCCCGCTAAAGCGCTCAGCAGCCTCTCGTGGATATTGTCAAACCCGCCGTTGGACATGATCAAAACCACATCCCCGGGTTGCGCCGCACCGACCAGAAACTCAATAATCGCTGAGGTCTCGGGAAAATAATAGGCGTCTCTGTTTTTCTTTTTTAAATCCGCCACCAGATGCTCGGAGGAAAACCGCTCCCCCTCGGGAATCTTTGAAAGCAACGGCGGCTCCCGAACACAAATCAGGTCCGCCAGATCAAAGGCGGAGGCGTACTGCTCCTGAAAGACATTGCGCATGCTGGTGTTGGTCCGGGGTTCAAACACCGCGATCAGACGGCCGTCGGGATAAAACGGACGCACCGCCCGTATGGTTTCATACACCGCGGTGGGATGATGGGCAAAGTCGTCGATCACGGTCACCCCTTTGACGACCCCCCTCACCTCCTGCCGGCGCTTTACGCCGGCATAGGTTTCAAGCGCCCTGGCGATGGCATCATACCCGACGCCCAGATGATGCGCCGCCGCAACAGCGGACAGGGCGTTTAGGCGGTTGTGCTCCCCCATCATTTGCGTCCTGAACCTACCGCAGGATTCTTTCCCGAAAAGGACCTCAAACCGATTCCAGGGCGGGTCAATGGAACAATCGCCGATCCGCCATTTTGATGCAGCCTGCTTTCCGTAGCGCTGAACATGTATGCGACGACCCGCCACCAGCTCATCGATGCGCGGGTCTTTGTCATAGGCGATCAGGATGTTTTCCGGCCGGATGGTGGAGATAAAACCGTCAAAGGCGGTTTTTACATGGGCCATGTCCTTGAATATGTCCGCGTGGTCAAACTCCACGCTGGTCAAGATGGCGATGTAGGGATCGTAATGCAGAAACTTGGAGCGCTTGTCAAAAAAAGCCGTATCGTATTCGTCCCCTTCGAGCACGACCACACCGCCCTTTCCCAGCCGGTAGTTGCTATCGAAATTTTTGACGATCCCGCCGATGACAAAACTGGGGTCAAGACCGGCGGTCATCAGCATCCAGGCCAGAATCGATGAGGTGGTGGTCTTGCCGTGGGTGCCGGCGACCAGTATGGCCTTTCTGCCGGAGGCCACAAACCGGTTCACCGCCTGGGGCATGGAGCAGTAGTTTAGCCCCATCTCAAGCATTCGGACCGCTTCGGGGTTGTCCTTTCGGACCGCGTTTCCGACAATGACCAGGTCCGGGCGGTAGGCCAGATGCTCCCCGTCAAACCCTTTAAGGATGGAAATCCCCTTGTTTTCCAGAAAGAGGCTCATGGGCGGATAAACCGCGTTGTCCGATCCGGTCACCAAAAACCCCATATCCTTGAGCATGCAGGCCAGCGCCCCCATGCCGGTGCCGCAGACCGCGATCAAATGAACGCTTCGAACCTTCTCCGGTATGTGATTCCCCATCAATCCCGCCTGTGTTTATTCTTTATTTCCAATAAAACAATTTTTTTGATCCTGGGTTTTCAAGACCGCCTGCTTTTTTCCGCCAGCCCCGAGAACACCGCCCTGGCCGCTGAGACCGTCTGTTCAACCTCCCTGTCCGTATGGGCGGCGGAGATGAAAAGGGATTCAAACTGGGAAGGGGGAAGATACACGCCCCTGGAAAGCATTCCCCGGTAATAGCGTGAAAACAGGTCCAGGTCCGAGGTCTTGGCGTCCTCGTAGTTTTTCACCGGCCTGCCGGTGAAAAACACCCCCATCATGGAGCCCACGCGGTTGATCACCACCTTTATTCCCGCATCTGCGGCGGCCCGTCCCATCCCCTCGGCCAGCAGAGAAGACACCCGTTCCAGGGACTCGTAAAACCCCGGCTGTTTGAGCTGCTTTAAGGTGGCGATTCCCGCGGCCATGGCAATGGGGTTTCCGGACAAGGTGCCCGCCTGATACACCGGGCCTTCCGGCGCAACCACCGCCATGATCTTTTTCCTGCCGCCATAGGCGCCCACCGGAAGCCCGCCGCCCACGATCTTGCCGAAACAGGAGAGGTCCGGCGCGATCCCGTACAATCCCTGGGCCCCGGAGTAGGCCACCCGGAACCCGGTCATCACCTCGTCAAAGATCAGGAGGCTGCCGTGTTTTTCGGTCTGATCGCGCAGAAGCTGAAGGAATCCGTCTGCGGGCGGAACCAGCCCCATGTTGCCGGCGACCGGCTCCACAATCACCGCGGCGATGGAGTTTCCTTTTTTTTCCATCACCGATACAAAGGCATTCAGATCGTTATAGGGGAGTGAAAGGGTGTCCTGAATCACCGCATCAGGCACCCCCGGGCTTCCCGGAATACCCAGGGTCGCAACCCCTGATCCGGCGGCGACCAGAAACATATCCGCATGCCCGTGATAACATCCGTCGAACTTGACGATAAGGTTTCGGCCGGTAAACCCTCGAGCCACCCGAATGGCGCTCATGGCGGCCTCAGTCCCCGAATTGACCATCCGAACCTTTTCCACCGAAGGGACCGCCTCGATGATCATCTGCGCGAGCTCGACCTCAAGGCCGGTGGGTGCGCCGAATCCGGTGCCATGCTCCAGGGTCCTGGCGATCGCCTCGATGACTGATGGATGGGCATGACCCAGAATCATCGGCCCCCACGAGCCCACATAATCGATATAGACATTCCCGTCCGCATCGGTGAGCCTCGGCCCCTTGCCGCTTTCGATGAACACCGGGTCCGCGCCCACGGACCGGCAGGCGCGGACCGGGCTGTTCACTCCGCCCGGAATCATCCGGTTTGCCTTTTCAAACAATGCCTTTGACGTCTGATTACTATACATGGTAAAATTTTATCGTTTCTACTAATATTGTTTTGAAAAGTGCTTTGTGGTAAAGCGAAACAGACGATAACAGAGGGCGCACGCCAGGTCAAGCGAGGCTTTCAGATAAAAACCCGGCTTCTGCTTTTTGGCGGCGGATTAAGGTGCGCAGACAAAAACAGATCGAACAGTTTGCAAAGCTGACCGCTTATATCCTCGGCCGACGGCCGGATGAATTCGGACTGGTCCCGGACGCCGAAGGGTTTTTCAGCATCAAGGAGTTTTTAAAGGCGGTCAATGAAACCGAAGGCTGGAGGCACATCCGCCAAAGCCATATCCATGAAATGATGCTCTCCGCCATCGAGCCGCCGGTGGAAATCCAGGAAAATAAAATCCGGGCCAGGCAACGCGACAGGCTTCCCCGGACCACATCCTGTCAGGATCCGCCCAAAATCCTCTTTGCCTGCGTGACGGAAAAATCATATTCGACGGTGATCCAAGAAGGGATTTCTCCGACGTTTTTCTCCCATGTGGTATGCACCACGGACAAGGAGATGGCGCAACGGATCGGAAAACGAAGGGACGCCCGGCCGGTTCTCCTGACGGTTCAGGCCAGAAAAGCTGCGGACAGCGGGGTTCAATTTTACCAGGCCGGCGAAGGGATTTACCTGGCCGGGTTTATCCCGCCGGACTGCTTTACCGGCCCTCCTGCCCCGAAACCCTCCGAAAAGGAGAAAAAACCGGAACCTGTGGAGGCATACAAGCAAAGGGCCCTGGCCGGGAGCTTTATGCTGTCGCCGAATAACCGGAAGACAGCAAAAAACGGAAGCCAAAAAGAAAAGCGGGGCGATTGGAAAAGAAACAAGAAACGCCTTCGAAAAGAGAAAAAACAGCTGTGGCCGGCTTGATATCAATTCCTGTGCAGGCCAGAAAAAAAAACAGTTTGACAACACCAGATCAAGTTGTTAGGGAATTTTCCACATTAAGCCATGGGGGCCGTTAGCTCAACTAGGCAGAGCACCTGACTCTTAATCAGTAGGTTGTTGGTTCGATTCCAACACGGCCCACCAGTAAAATAAAATCAATTGCTTAAGCGGCTGCCCCATAAACCGCTTTTTTTATTTCAGGATAAAACACCATCCCCAAAAACCACGTTTTGTTGAAGGTCTAAAACAGGCCGAGAATGCAGTTCCCTGTATCCCTTTTTCCCCCACCTCCCTCTTGAGGTTCCCTTTGCTCTGAAAGCGGAAGTACAATGACCCAGGTAATAGCAAAATAGTCCGTGGGACAAATAAAGTGTTTCAATGGTTTTAAATCATAACCTTGACCTTATGGTATGGGGTCTTATATTGTGGCATCAGGCTTTGTTCTGGTCATAACAAATGAGGGAGAATACCATGTCTGTACGCGATGAAAAGATTATCAAGATTTTTGAATACGCCCTGGGCCAGGAACACACGGGCCTGAGCTTTTTCCGGACTTCCATAGACCGCATGGGAATCGGGGCCGCAGTTTCCGCGTTTAAAAAATTGATAGAGGAAGAAGAAAAGCATGTGGCGTTTATCAACAAAATCATGAAGGATTTTAGAGGCGGCGTCCATATCGAGGCCAGCGGCTTGAAGGACTTTGTCATTCCGGCGTCCAATTTTTTTGACGAACGGGCAAAATCCGAATTCCTCCAGCAATGCATCGAAGGATCCATGATTCCGGATGTCACCGTGTTCAATACCGCCTGGCTCATCGAAAAAGACTTAAGTGAATTTTATGCAAAAATGGCAGACCGCATCGACGAGCCCATCGCCAAAGAAGCCTTGGAGATGCTGTCTGTCTGGGAAAAGGGGCACGAGCGATTCTTCCGCCAGTTCCGGGATGAACTGTCGGCCACCTATGAAAAAATGCCATGGGGCGGATGAATACCCATTTCAATATTGATGCCCTCGACCCGGAAACCGGAACCTGCCGGCTTATACGGGAGGATTCCAAAGACCAATTCCCTGTGGATTAATGGAATCAGATCTGACAAAACAATTCCGGAATTTTTTAAAAGATACAATCCGTAAACAGATTGACTTTTCGCAGGCGGATCAGAACAGGGGAATAGACGTCCCGCCCATCGAGAAGCCTTATGCGCCGGATGCCTTAAAAATCAGTCTGCCGCGGCCGGATGAATG
>DYLE01000038.1 GCA_020722245.1 Desulfonema limicola | reverse complement strand
TACTTACTATAAAAATACCGCATAGCGGGATAGATAGCTTTTTACGGTTCCATCAAAATTAAGATTGTATAAATGGGGGTTTTAGGATCGCGTAAAAGCTTATTTCTCAACAACCCGGTGAGGGGATAGCCGATGAGCCATTCAAGCCAGCGAAGTGTTAAGCGGAGTCAGACATGGCCGGACACCGTAGCCACGTTAAAGATGAACGATGTTTTCCAGGAAGCAGGCCGAAACTACATCACGTTTAAGGGGAGGGTGGGAGACCTGAGCGCCGGCGGAATGTTTTTTGAGACCGCCGAAGCGGTGCCTGTGCAGTCCAAGGCCGAGATTGAGATTAATTTTGATCCTTCATCCAAAAATTCGAATATTCTGCTCAAGGCCGTCGGTGAAACCGTTCGGGCTGCGAAAAACGGTGTGGGGATCCGTTTTGTCGAGATTGATCTGGCCAAGCTGCAGCAATGCATTATCGCCAGAATGAACAAGCCTTGAAAAAAAATTCGCTGGACGGCTGCCAGGTTTTTTAATTTTTACCCGGTCTTTTTTTTCGGGATAAACCGGCTATCAGGCTTAATACGATATAGGGGAAGGTCACCACATACTCGAAAATAAATCCCAGCGGAATGGCGATGTAGATAAAAGGCAGTTTTATGGTGTAAAACAGGAATCGTTCATATTTTCTTGAAAGGGGCTGGGGCATCACCTAAAAAGCATACCGGACAAACCGATTCTTTTAGCAAAAAAGGGCACGGATAACACCCGTTGCCCTTTTGAATTTCTTGGTGCCGAAGGCCGGACTTGAACCGGCACGGGCGTAACCCACTACCCCCTCAAGATAGCGTGTCTACCAAATTCCACCACTTCGGCAAAAATTTTCAACTATCTCCTTTTATTGCGATGCGCCCTTGGACGGCTGAGGGGTTTCCGCCGCCGGCGAAGCCGGATCCTGAACAGGCGCTGTCGCGGGTTGGGCCGGAACCACGGGCTGCGTCTGTTGGGCCGCCGGCTTCACGTCGGATACAACGGATCCCTTTTCCCCGCCTTTGGAAAGGTACGCGAGGCTCAAGGAGGTCAGCATAAAGATGATCGCCGCGACGGTGGTCAACTTGCCGAGAAACGGCGTGGCCCCGCTGCTTCCAAACAGGGTCTGGCTGCTTGCGCTGCCGAAAACCGCGCCCATATCCGCGCCCTTTCCGGTTTGCAGAAGGACAATCAGGATCAGGGCGATGCAAACAAGGATATGAAGAATTACAATAAAGACCGTCATAATCTTAGATTCGCAGTACAATTAAAAATGAATAATTTTATTAAAGGACTCAGGCTCCAGGCTTGCCCCTCCCACCAGGGCGCCGTCCACATCCGGGAGTCCCATCAGCTCGGAGATGTTGTCCGGTTTTACGCTTCCCCCATACAGGATTCGAATTTTTTTTGCAAGCGAATTTCCAAATACCTTCGCAAAAAGGCTGCGCACATAGGCATGCACCTCCTGCGCCTGTTCCGGAAGGGCTGTTTTACCGGTTCCGATCGCCCAGACCGGCTCATAGGCGATCACCAGGGGATGGTGGTCATCCAGGATCAGCCCTTCTACCCCCTGGATAAGCTGTTTGTCAAGCACGGAAAAGGTTTTTTGAGTTTCACGTTCGATCTCGGTTTCGCCGATGCAGAAGATAGGAATCAGCCCGGCCGCTAAGGCGGCTTTTAGTTTTTTGTTTACGGTCTGGTTGGTTTCGCCGAAAAACTGCCGTCGCTCGGAATGACCGATGATCACATGGCTGCAACCGCAGGATCGCAGCATGTCGGCCGATACCTGGCCGGTGAACGCCCCGTGGCTTTCCCAGAACATGTCCTGGGCGCCGAGGGCGATTTTCGTATGTTTTAGAACATCGCCGACGGCCCAGAGGGAGGTGAAGGGGGGGGCGATCAGCATGTCGACGCCTTGAACATCCGCTGTCAGCTTTACAAGGGTTTTGACGGTTTCGATGGATTCGGGAACCGTCTTGTTCATTTTCCAGTTGCCCGCGATGAGCGGAATGCGGTTTTCCATTTGAATCTCCCGGAATTTTTTGCTGAATGCGATTAAAGCTGTCTTCCCACCATCTCGATGACGTCCACCATCCTTGCCGAATAACCGGCCTCGTTGTCATACCAGGACAGGACCTTGACCATGTTTTCGATGACATAGGTGTTCGGCGCATCCACGATGGAGGAGAGGGTGGATCCGTTGAAATCCTTTGAAACCAGAGGGAGTTCACTGTACCCGAGGATTCCAGCGAGCGATTTCTGGGAGGCCTCTTTCAGCACGGTGTTGACATCCGCCCGGGTCAGGCCGGTTTTTTTGACGGTGGCCACCAGATCGACAATCGAAACATTCGGGGTGGGCACCCGGATGGAGATGCCGTTTAGCTTTCCGTTTAACTCCGGAAGGACCAGCCCGACGGCGATGGCGGCTCCGGTGGTCGTTGGCACCATGGACACCCCGGCCGCCCTGGCCCTTCGAAGGTCCTTATGCGGCGCATCGAGCAGCCGCTGATCGCTGGTATAAGAGTGGATGGTGGTCATGAGCCCGCAGACGATTCCGAACGACTCGTGGAGCACCTTGGCCAGGGGCGCCAGGCAGTTGGTGGTGCAGGAGGCATTGGATATCACGTGGTGATGCGCCGCGTCGTAGCGGTCGGCGTTGACCCCCAGGACCAGGGTGATGTCCGGATCCTTGGCCGGCGCGGAAATGATCACCTTCTTGGCGCCGGCGGCCAGATGTTTCGAGGCCTTCCCCTTGTCCCTGAAAAGCCCGGTGCATTCCGCCACGATGTCCACCCCGGATTGCTTCCAGGGGAGGGCGGCCGGATCCTTTTCTGAAAACACGGCGATGGACTTCCCCTGGACCTCGATCGCTTTTTCCCTGGGGGTAATCGGGATGTTGAGTTTTTCATGGACGGAATCGTAGGTCAACAGGTGCGCGATCGTTTCAGGGTCCATCAGATCATTGACCGCAAGGATGTCAATGTCCTTTCGCTTCAGGGCTTCACGAAATACAAGTCTTCCAATCCTTCCCATTCCATTGATGGCAATTCGAATCGACATGGTTATACTCTCCTTTCAAGGTTTTTTTGCATGAGGATCGCATCCTCCCAGGTGTCGGTATAATAACCGGGTCGTTTTCCGATAATGTGAAAACCGAGTTTTTGATAAAGCCCCATGCCAGCGGTGTTGGATTCCCGGACCTCCAGAAAAGCGGCTTTTATTTCCCGCCGCGAGAATGATTCCAGGCATTCGGTTAAAAATGCATAGGCAATCCCTCGCCGCCGGTGCTCCGGTTTCACGGCTATCTTCAGGATATGCATCATATCTATAATTACACGAAAACAAAGATAGGCGACCACCGGATCATCCTTATCGGATTTTCCCTTTTTTAACCTGAGAATAAAGCTGTGCGCATTTTCGCATGAGAGTTCCGTCAGAAAGGACAAGGCGCCCCACGGATTTAAAAAGGAGACGGCCTCGATTTCAACCACCTGTTCAATATCCTTCTCCGACATGAGATTGATCGTCAAGCCCTTCATTTGCTGCGCTTGTTTCCCTTCAGGATGTCGCTGGCGAGGGATATGCTTTTTTTGCCGTATTCCTCCACGGTTTTTGCGATCTGGTGCAGATCCCTATCCTTTTCCCTCAGGTTTATCGCCTTGACCAGCACGGGGAGGTTGACTCCGGATATCACCTCGATCCGCCCCTCTTCAAGAAAGGAGTAGCTCAGGTTAGAGGGGGTGCCGCCGAACATATCCGTGAGAATTAAAATTCCCCTGTTGCTGTCCACGGCGGTTATCCCGTCGTTTAGTTTTTGCCTTAATTTTTCCACGTCCTGATTGAGGTCGATGGAGACCGCCGTTATGGATTTAAGTTTTTCGTTGAAGATGATCTCCGCGGTTTCAATTAAAGCCTCCCCCAGTTTTCCGTGGGTGACAACAACAATGCCAAACATAAAAGCGGTTCCTGGTGTTTTAGGTTTTGATATCAATATCCCGGTGGCTGACGCCGACCGGGCGTCCTGCGTTTCGGATATGGTCGTACGCGGCGTCCGCAATCACGACGGATCGGTGCTGGCCTCCGGTGCAGCCGATGGCGATGGTCAGGTAGGCCTTCCCCTCTTTTTCATAGAGCGGAATCAGAAAATCGAGCAGATCCAAAAATTTTTGCAAAAAGCGTTGCGCCTCCGGAGCGTTTAAGACAAACGCTTTGACCTGTGGGTCCTTGCCGTCCAGGGCCTTCAGTTCGGGAACAAAATACGGGTTGGCTATAAACCGAACATCCATAATGAGATCGGTATCGTGCGGAATCCCGTGCTTGAAACCGAAGGAGGTGATGCGGATCTTCATGGGGACGGATTGGACGCTGTTTTGTGCAATATTAAAAATGACGGATTTGAGGTCATGAAGGGTGTAGGCCGTGGTGTCGATGATTCGGGTGGCGGCCGCCTTGAGGGGCTCAAGCCGTTTTTTTTCTTCCCGGATTCCCTCCAGAAGGGTTTTATCCTGGGAAAGGGGATGGAGCCTGCGGGTCTGGCTGTAGCGCTTCAGCAGAGCGGTCTCATCCGCTTCGAGGAAAAGGATTTCAAACGGATACCCGGCCAGCCGGAGTTTTTCAAACACCTCGGGCCATCTGGATAGAAAGCTTTTTTCCCGCAGGTCCATTACAAAAGCCAGGCCTTTAATCTCGGTATCCCGCTGGATCGGCAGTTCCAGGAATTTCGGAAGAAGCTCCACGGGCATGTTGTCGACGCAGTAGAACCCCGCGTCTTCCAGGGCCGCCACCGCGACGCTTTTTCCAGACCCGGAAAGCCCGGTGAGGATGATGATATGAAGCTTTTTCATGGGCTGCAGGAAATGTTCTAAAACTCCTCATCCACCTCTTCAATAATATGGAGGATTGTTTCGGCATCCGTTGCACTCAAAAGCCGTTCCCGAAATCCCTCTTCCTTTAACACCTTGGATATTCTGGCCAGCAGTTTTAAATGAAGCCCGGTTGAGTTTTCAGGCGTCAGCAGCAGGAAAAAGATATGGGTCGGTTTGCCGTCTATCGCCTCAAAGCTGATCCCCTTGCGGCTTAAGCCGATCCCCATCACCAGGGCGTTTAACCCCTTGAACTTGCCGTGCGGGATCCCGATGCCGTCGCCGATCCCCGTACTTCCCAGGTGCTCCCTTTCCATCAGTACGTTGACCAGCTCCTTGTGGTCTGTATGGGTGATATCGGCGACCGGAAGCGCGAGCTCCTCGAGCACGCCTTTTTTGTCCACCGCCTTGAGTTCGGTGATGATCGTTTCCTTACGAAGAAAATCAAGAATTTTCATTTTATTGTATCGGTCTCGTTCCGCCAAAAAAGGTGGGTTCGTTACCCTTTTCAGGTCAGGGGTTGAATCAATCCGAGCTTCCCGTCCTTGCGCCGGTAAAGGACGTTCACCTTGTTGGTCCGCGAGTTGGTGAAAACCAGAAAATTATCCGGAATCAGATCCATCTGCATGCTGGCCTCCTCCACATCCATGGGTTTATACTCGATGTTTTGAATGATGATGGAATGGTTCCCCTCCTCATCGGAAGGGGCCTGGGCGCTCATCTGGTGCATCGCCAGTCTTTCCCTCTGCTCCGAACGCGACCCCTGGCGGTGGTTTTTAATTTTTTGTTTGCTTTTTTTAATCTGTTTTTCCAGCTTGTCCACGGCCATGTCAATGGACGAATACATATCCCCGGTCATTTCGCGGCAGTTGATACTGAGCCGGTCGCCGGTCAGCTTGATCTCAGCGGTGTGGTTTATCTTTTCCACGGAAAGCACCACTCCGGCCTCAGCCGGGTTATCGAGCAACTTGTCCAACTTGTCCAGCTTTTTTTTCAGGTATGATTTCAGGTGTTCGGAGGGATCGATGTTTTTGAATGTGATCGATGTCTGCATAATTTTTGCCTCCTTAAAATTGTTTGCGTTTGCTTGAAGGAAGGATGCCCATCATCTCCCTGTACTTGGCCACCGTGCGTCTGGCGATGTAAATATCGGATGCTTCAAGAAGCTCAGAAATCTTTTTATCGCTGAAGGGTTTTTTGGGGGGTTCGCCGTCGATGATTTTTTTGATTTTGTCCTGAACGCTGGCGGATGCGATCGTTCCGCCGTCGGAGCGCTGGATGGAGCTGTTAAAGAAAAATTTCAGCTCAAATATCCCCTGGGGGGTATAAGCGTACTTGTTGTTGGTGACCCGGCTGATGGTCGATTCATGCATCTGGATATCCTCGGCCACATCCCGAAGGACCATGGGTTTCAGATGGGAGATCCCGTGCTCAAAGAAATCCCGCTGGAATTTAACGATGCTTTGCATGACATGGTAAATGGTTTTGCTCCGGTGCTGAATGCTTTTGATCAGCCATTCGGCGGAACGCAGTCGGTCCTTTAGGTAGGCCCGGGTTTCCTCTGAAATTTTTTCACCCCGCTGCACGGTTTTTTTATAATAGGAATTGATGCGCAGCCTCGGGATTTCGTCGTCGTTTACCAGGATCAGGTAATCATCGCCGTCCTTGTACACATAGACATCCGGAACGATATAGATGATCCTTTCCTCGTTGAACCGGTCCCCGGGTTTCGGATCCAGCCCCTTGATCACCTCCACGGCGGAAAGCACGTGATCAAGGTCCGTATGGAGCGATTTGGCGATGGCCCTATACCGTTTTTTTTCCAGGTCTGTGATGTGATGCGAAATAATGCCGTTGACCACGGGATCCTCAATCCCCAGCAGCCGGGTTTGAATCAACAGGCATTCCTTGAGGTCTGCGGCGCAAACACCCGGCGGATCAAAGGTCTGCATTTTGGCGAGAACATCCCTGACCTTTTCGATGCGGGCGCTCTGAACCTGGGCGATCTCCTCGACGCTGATATCCAGGTATCCGTTTTTATCGAGGTTGCCGATGATCAGGCTGCCGATTTCCTCCTCCTCTGGAGAAGGGCAGGTCATCAAGAGCTGCCAGCGCAGATGATCGGCCAGGGAGGTGGCGTTTGCGGTGAAGGCCTCAAGGTCCGGGGCCTCCTTTCTTTCGCTTTCAAAATGGATTTTTCCGGTGGAGCTGTATTCGTCGAGATAGGGATGCCAGTCCAGGTAGTTGTCGAATTTCTCTTCAATGGAGACCTCCTTGGTGGTCTGGGACTCCGGGGGTTCCATCTCGAGGACTTCCTCGGGAGTGCTCTCCTGGCTTTCCTCCAGCACGGGATTGGTCTCCATGGCCTGGCGGATCGTTTCCACCAGCTCCATCCGTGAGAGCTGCAGCAGCCGAATAGCCATCTGAAGCTGCGGGGTCATGACCAGCTGCTGCTGAAGGCGAAGGGTCTGTTGTAACTCAAATGCCATGGCGTGTTATAACTTAAAGTGGGTTCCTAAATAGATCTGTCGGGCCACAGGGCTTGAGGCGATGCTCTCCGGGGATCCGGATTCGATCACCCTGCCGTTGTTCAAAATATACGCCTGATCGCATACCCCCAGGGTTTCCCGAACATTGTGATCGGATATGAGCACCCCGATTCCCCGCCTGGCCAGGTGAAGGATGATGTTTTGAATGTCGATCACGGCCAGGGGGTCTATTCCCGCAAACGGTTCATCCAGCAGGATGAAGGAAGGGTCGGTGGCGAGCGCCCGGGTGATTTCAAGCCGGCGCCTTTCTCCGCCGGAAAGCAGTGAGGCCTTTTGTTCGGAAAGCTGTTTAATGCCGAGTTCTTCCAGCAGGGCGTCTGCCTTTTTCTGTTGTTTTTTTTTCGAAAGCCCTTGGGTTTCAAGGATGGCCATCAGGTTGTTTTTCACCGTGAGTTTTTTGAAGACCGAAGGCTCCTGGGGGAGATATCCGATTCCGTGTTGCGCCCGCTTGTACATGGGGTAGCGGGTGATTTCCTCATGGTCGATATAGACGCTTCCCCTGTCGGGTCGGATCATCCCGATCGTCATGTAAAAGGTGGTGGTTTTGCCGGCGCCGTTGGGACCGAGCAGGCCCACCACCTTTCCGCTGTGGATTTCGAGGCTTACCGAGTCGACCACCGGCCGGCCGTTGTAGGTTTTGATCAAATTTTTTAATGAGAGGGTTGTCATGAGGTTTTGCGGCCTATGCGGTTTAAAAGGGTTCGCGTTCCCCGTCTTCCGGATTGAACACCGCATTGACGCGGTCCCCGGTCTTGCCGTCGACGGTGATCTGTCCGGTGTCCTGGTGAATCGTAATGGTTTGGCCGGTGATGTAATTGTTTCCGCTGACCACCCGGGTGTTTTCTCCGCTAAGAATGATCGTTTCACTTTTGGGGTTATACACCGCCTTTTCACATTCGGCGGTTTTATCTTCAAAGGTGATGACGACATCCCCGGAAGCGATAATTTCATCAATGGCGTCTTTATTCAGATGCGTCTCTCCATTGACGGCCTTGGTGTAGAGCAGCTTCAGGCCGTCGGAGCTGATCTTCATTTCTCCATAGTCGGCTTCCACATTGCCGGTGAACAGAATATAAAGCGCGTTTTGATCTGCGACAAGCCGGTCTGCGGTGATATGGAGGGTTTTATTTTCCAGTTCTTTCCCGTCTGGCAGGCTGTTTTCGGCGATTCCAACCCTGGGGCAGGCCGTGGCGGCGATAACCAGCGCTGAAAAAAACAGGCAAGACAGGCCGGCATAGGCCGATTTATTTTTGGGCAATCTCACGAATGCTCCCTTCCACATTTCCGGCGCAGATCACTTTGCCGGTTTTCAAGTCATACGACAGGGTGTCTGCCTTCAGCATCACCCCCGGCCCGGTGAGGGTCACCGGTGACTCGAGCTGTATTATATGCAACCGGTGGTCATAATGCAAGCTTTGGGTTTTTAGCGTATATTCAAGCCCTTTTGCGACAATATCCCCTGCGGCGGTCATTTCGTTGGATTGCAGGTCGAAGCTTCCCTGGTCCGCAGTCACAAGAATGCACTGATCCTCGGATAAATAAAAAGTTACTGATATATCAATAAGTTGAACTCTATTTTCTTTGGAATATAGGCTCGCCGATTCCGCCTCCACGGACCACTGCCGCTCCCCCTCAGTGGTGGCCGTATGGCGAAACCGCTTGATGGTGAGATCGGCGCCGGTGTTTTCCGGAGGAAGAGGGGGATGGATTTGCCTGGTGGACATCCTGTTTTTGATGAAAATAGTCAGGAGAAGACCGATCAGCAGGATGATGATGAAGATTAAAACAAGCCGAATTTTTTTCGGCGGCCGGTGGTACGTCAAGTATCGTTTTCCCAGCTTGCGATGATTTTTTTCCAGAACCCCTGGGCCTTGAGTAGGGATTCACAGACCTCTCTTACGGCGCCGTCTCCGCCGTTTCGGGTGGTGACCATGTCGGCATAATCCTTGACTGCGGGGTGCGCATCCGCCACCGCAATGGCAAGACCGACCCTTCTCATGAGCACAATGTCCGGCAGATCATCCCCCACAAAGGCGATATGGTTTGCCGGAATGCCTGTTTCAGAGATGATCCGGTCAAGAATCCTCGCCTTTTGTTTGACGCCGTCAAATACGAGCTCAAGACCCAGGTCTTTGCAGCGGTGCATTAGCGCAGGAGAAACCCTTCCGGTAACAATTCCCGCTTTTATGCCGTGTTCCATCAGCAGCCGAATGCCCAGCCCGTCCTTCACATGAAACACCTTTGTTTCAGACCCGGCGTCGCTGTATATGACCTCCCCCCGGGTGAGCACCCCGTCCACGTCCATCAGTAACAGCTTGATTTTTTTTAGCTTGGCTGGGCTCATGGTTTAACCTGATGGTTTCAGTAAAAATTATCGCATATTGAAATTATTGTTTTTTTATCTACTGCTTAGGAATCGTTCTTCGGCTCGATTTTATGAAAGTGCGCGTTCGATCGCCTTGAGCTGGCGCAGAAGCCCTTCCATATCCTCTGTTTTCATGGAGTTCGGACCGTCTGAAAGCGCTTTGTCCGGGTTTTCATGAACCTCGATAAACACCCCGTCAGCGCCCACAGCCACCGCTGCCCTGGCTAGAATCGGCGCGAACCTTCGATCTCCTGAGGAGGCCGAACCGGAACCGCCCGGCATCTGCACGCTGTGGGTGGCGTCGAAGATCACCGGACAGCCGGTCTGTTGCATGATTTCGATGCTTCGAAAATCGGTGACCAGGTTGTTGTAACCGAACATGGCCCCCCGTTCGGTGAGGAGGATATTGCGGTTGCCTGTGGAGCACGCCTTTTCCACCACGTTTTTCATATCCCAGGGCGCCAAAAACTGCCCTTTTTTGATGTTGACCGGTTTTCCGGTTTTCGCCGCCGCCACCACCAGGTCGGTCTGCCGGCATAAAAATGCCGGAATCTGGATGATGTCCAGAACCTGTGCGGCCGCTGCGATCTCGCTGACCTGGTGGACATCGGAGGTCACGGGAATTGAGAGCTCCTTTCGAATGGCGGACAGGATGCTCAACCCCTTCTCCAGACCCGGTCCTCGGAAGGAATGAATGGAGGTCCTGTTGGCCTTGTCATAGGAGGCCTTGAAAATAAAAGGGATATTGAGTTTGTCCGTAAGGTTTTTCAAAAAAGCGGCCAGGGCATAGGTTGAGCCTTCATCCTCGATGACGCAGGGGCCGGCAATCAGAACAAAGGGCGCCGGCCTGCCGATGGTGATGTGTTTTAAATCTAAATGGATCGGGTTGACCATTTTCATCTTTCCCTGGGCTTGATAAACCTGTTACCCTGCGTGGTTCGGAAAGTCAAGCAACGAAAAATAAGCCCTTGCTAAGGAAGGCCATACCTGCTAAATAAAAACAATTTTGGTTTATCGTTTGATGATGCAGGGGGAATACCCATGATTTTCAAAGAAAAAAACAGGGCAGCGGGGTTTAAGCCCGGGTTGGCGGCGATCCTTTGTCTGGTGGTGGTCATTGGCGGGATCTGGTTGCTTATTTCTAAATTTGAAGGGGAACGGCCTCAGGTCGAAATAGCGCTGACCTCCCGGTTTATGACCGCAAACAGCGAGGTCTCGGGGGTGGTTTCGGATTCAAAAAGCGGAATCAGAAGGCTGTGGATCGGTTTGATGAAGGACGGGCACGAAACCTGTCTGCTGGAAATGCCCCTGGCCGATCAAAAGCCTGGCCCGGACCGCAGCATGAAACGCATTCCCTTCAAGTTTCGTGTCAACACCAAAGAATTAGGGATTTCTGACGGGGATGCGAAATTGATTTTAACGGCTTGCGACAATTCCTGGCGGAACTGGTGGAAGGGGAACCGGACCTACCTTGAAAAAGAGATTGTTTTTGATACCAAACCCCCGGTCCTTTCTATATTAAGCACCATGCACAATGTGAGTCAAGGGGGAGCCGGGCTTGTGATTTATCGTGTGTCCGAACCCTGTGCGGAAAACGGGGTGCAGGTCGGGGAAGATTTTTTCCCGGGGCATTCCGGATACTTTCAGGATCCCCAGGTCTATATGGCGTTTTTCGCCGTCCGTCATGACCAGGGCGCAGACACGGAAATCTACGCCAAGGCGGTGGATTCTGCCGGAAATTTATCAAAGCGGGGGTTTTATTATCATATTTTAAAAAAACGGTTTAAGGAGGATACGATCAACCTGTCCGATGCATTTTTAAACCGGAAGCTGCCGGAGTTTCAGGGAGTTGAGGGATGGAAGGCCGAAGCTCCGCCGGTGGAACAGTTTCTTTTCATCAACCGGGAGCTTCGGCGAAGAAACAATGAAACCATACTGGAAAACGGCAAAAAGACAGAGCCGGAAATACTCTGGACAGGCGCCTTTGGCCGTTTGCCGAATTCCGCCCCTCGGGCCGGTTTTGCGGATCACCGGACCTATATATATCAGGGCGAAAAAATTGATGAGGCGTATCATATGGGGATCGATCTGGCCTCGGTGGAGCACGCCGAGGTGCCTGCGGCCAACGCCGGCAAGGTCGTGTATGTCGGAGATGCGGGGATTTACGGCAATATCGTGTGTATCGATCATGGGCTCGGGCTGTTCTCCGTTTATGCCCATCTCAGCCGAATGTGCGTGGAACCGGGCGCTCGGGTCCAGAAAGGGGATCTCATCGGCTATACCGGCATGACCGGCCTGGCGGGCGGGGACCATCTGCATTTTGGAATGTTTATAGATCATGTGTTTGTAAACCCGCTGGAATGGTGGGATGAGGCCTGGATCCGGAACAATGTCATTGCAAAGATCGAGAGCCTTCAGCCCAATATCCACTGACGGGATCCGCAAGGTTTATGTTTTAAGGGGTGAGGCAATGGCCAGGTATAAGGTCAATAAAACCTATCAGGAGATCAACGAAAAAATCAGGTCCGGCAAGGTCGTTGTCGTGACCGCCGAAGAGATCATTGACATCGTCAAGAAAAACGGGCCGGTGGAGGCGGCCAGACGGGTCGATGTGGTCACCACAGGCACCTTTGCCCCCATGTGTTCTTCCGGGGCCTTTATCAACTTCGGCCATTCGACACCCAGAATCAAGGCGAGCAAGGTCTGGATCAACAATGTGCCGGCCTACGCCGGCTTGGCGGCGGTGGATTGCTATATCGGCGCCACCGAACCCTGCGAGGATGACCCTTTAAACAAGGTATGGCCGGGTGAATTCAAGTACGGCGGCGGGCATGTCATTGCCGACCTGGTGGCCGGAAAAAAGGTTTATTTAAGGGCGACCGCCTATGGCACCTCATGCTATCCCGCAAAGGAGCTGGAAAAGGAGATCACCCTTAAAAGCCTGCCCCAGGCGACCTTATGCAATCCCCGCAACGCCTACCAGAACTATAACTGCGCCATCAATCGGACCAACAAAACCATATACACCTATATGGGAACATTAAAGCCCAGGGGGGGGAACGCCAACTATGCGACCTCCGGGCAGTTGAGCCCGCTTTTAAATGATCCGTATTACAAATCCATCGGGCTCGGGACCCGCATCTTCCTTGGCGGAGGCGAAGGGTATGTGGTATGGCACGGAACACAGCACAGCCCCTCCGCGCCCCGGGCGGAAAACGGCGTTCCAACGGTGGGAGCCGGCACATTGTGGGTGATGGGGGACCTCAAGCAAATGACCCCGGAGTGGATTGTCGGGGTGAGCGTTCAGGGCTACGGGGTATCCCTGGCTGTGGGAATCGGCCTCCCCATCCCCTTGCTCAATGAGGAGATGGCGCAATACACCGCCGTGACCGATGAGGATATCCAGGTGCAGGTGGTGGATTATGGGTATGACTATCCCAACGGAATCGCCAAAAATTATGGGTTTGTCACCTATGCCCAGCTGAAAAGCGGCGTGATCGAGGTGGAGGGCAAGAAGGTGCCGACCGTTCCACTTTCAAGCGTGTTCAAGGCCAGGCAGATCGCCGATATTTTGAAGCAGTGGATTTCGGAGGGCAGGTTCCTCCTTGGAGAACCTCAGTTCACTCTCCCTATGGGATGAATCGGGATGTATCGAGAGTCATGGATGAATGGATTCGGCTATTGAAAGGCATAACCCTTTGAATCAAAACTCATACAACCAAAAGCCGGCGGTGAAAAAAAGCAGGCTTCGAGAGAATCTCGAGGCCGTCGGGGTGGCCATCCTTCTTGCGCTGTTTATTCGAACCTTCGTGGTCCAGGCGTTCAAAATCCCCTCGGGCTCCATGAAGCCGACCTTGCAGATCGGGGACCATATTCTGGTGAACAAGTTCATCTACGGGGTCAAGCTGCCGTTTTTCGAAAAAACCCTGATACCGGTCAAACACCCCAGGCATGGCGACGTCATTGTTTTCCGGTATCCTGTGGAACCTGACAAGGATTTTATCAAGCGGGTGATCGGCCTTCCCGGGGATATCATTGAGATCCGGGACAAGAAGGTCTTTGTCAATCACCGGCCGCTTCATCCCGATCACGGGGTGCACACGGATCCCCATATCCTTCCTGAAAGGATGAACCAGAGGGACAATTTCGGTCCCATCACCGTGCCCCAGGGCTCGTATTTCGTGATGGGGGACAACCGGGACAACAGCTATGACAGCCGGTTCTGGGGAGGGGTGGAGGAAAAAGCGATACGGGGAGAGGCGTTTATCATCTATTGGTCCTGGGACAGCGATAACTTCGGCGTCAGGTGGGGAAGGATCGGTTCACTCATCAGATAGGACGGCCTCATATGAGATGGTCGCGAAAAGACATTTTGGATATGGAGTCCCTTTCAACGGATGAGATTCAAATGATTCTGGACACGGCGGCAAGCCTGAAGGAGATTTCACAACGACCGATCAAGAAGGTGCCGGTGCTGCGGGGGAAAACCGTTGTGCTGTTTTTCCATGAGCCGAGCACGCGGACCCGGGTTTCCTTTGATATCGCGGCAAAACGGCTTTCCGCCGATGCCATTTCCATTTCGGCGTCAACCAGCAGCCTGGTCAAGGGAGAGACCCTGATCGACACCGCCCGCAACCTTCAGGCCATGAACCCGGATGTTCTGGTGATTCGGCATGCTTCCTCCGGAGTGCCGCATCTATTGGCCTCACGGGTATCCGCCTCGGTTATCAATGCGGGGGACGGGACCCATGCCCATCCCTCCCAGGCGCTGCTGGACATGATGACCGTGCGCGAAAAAAAAGGGACTTTTCGAGGGCTGAAAATCGCCATTATCGGGGACATCTCCCACAGCCGGGTGGCCCGGTCCAATATTGCGGGTTTTACCAAAATGGGCGCTTCCGTCTGCGTGGCGGGGCCTTCCACCATGATGCCGGCGGGGATTGAGACCCTGGGTGCGGACGCCACGGAGAGCATGGATGAGGCCGTCGAGGGGGCGGATGTGATCATGATGCTGCGGATTCAGCACGACAGGCAAAAAGGGCTTTT
>DYLE01000037.1 GCA_020722245.1 Desulfonema limicola | reverse complement strand
GAAAACGCCAAGCCCGATGTTCTGATCATGCATCCCGGCCCTTTAAATCGGGGGGTGGAAATACACCCGGATGTGGCCGACGGATCCCATTCCGTTATCCTGGAGCAGGTGACCAACGGCGTGGCGGTTCGAATGGCGCTTCTTTATCTGGTTGCGGGAGGCTTGCGTAATGAGGCTGATCATTAAAAACGCTCATGTGATGGATCCGGGGCACCTGGATGCCGTGGTCGACATCTACATCGACGATGAGGGGAAAATCCTGCGGCTTGAACCCCCTGCATTGGAGAAGGCCGGCCGGGGACCCGGGGAACTCAAAAGAGGTCCGTCGGGCAAGGAGGCAATCGCGGACCGGATCATCGACGCCTCGGGGTATATCGTGACCCCCGGACTGATCGATATGCACGTTCATTTGAGGGAACCCGGAGAGGAATACAAGGAGACCATTGAAACCGGAACGCGGGCCGCTGCGGCCGGCGGTTTCACTGCCGTCTGTTGCATGCCCAACACCTTTCCGGTGAATGACAACCGCCAGGTCACGGAATACATCGTTCATAAGGCCGCGCAATGTGGTTCCGTCAGGGTGTACCCCGTGGCGGCCATCAGCAGAGGGCTGAAGGGGGAAGCGTTGTGCGATTACGGTGAATTAAAAGAGGCCGGTGCGATTGCGTTATCCGATGACGGCCGGCCGGTGGTGAGTGCGCAGCTCATGCGCCGCGCCCTTGAGTATTCAAGGCCCATGAAACTTCCGGTGATTTCCCATTGTGAGGAGATTGCGCTTTCCGGGGGCGTGATGAACGAAGGGCCGGTCGCCACCCGGCTGGGGCTTTCCGGTATCCCCAACGCCGCCGAGAGCATCATGGTCATGCGGGATATCACGCTTTGTGAACTCACCGGGGTTCCCGTCCATATCGCTCATGTCAGCGCGCGAGAGTCCGTGGCCGCTATCCGTGAGGCGAAGGCCCGGGGGGTTCCGCTCACTGCGGAGACCGCGCCCCATTATTTCAGCTTGACCGATGAGGCCGTTGGGGCGTACCGCACCCATTCCAAGATGTACCCGCCGCTTCGGGCTTTCAAAGACCGGGAGGCGATAAGACAGGGGCTTGCCGATGACACGATCGATGCGATTGCCACCGATCATGCCCCGCATTCCGTCCTTGAAAAGGATCTGGAGTTCGACGCGGCCGCCAACGGCATCATCGGGCTTGAAACCTCCCTGGGCCTGGGGCTCAGGCTTGTGGCCGAAGGCGTGATGACCTTTGCGCAGCTGATTGAAAAGATGTCCATACACCCCGCTCAAATACTGGGACTCCCCGTGGGGATTCGGGTCGGGAACCCGGCGGACATCACGATCATTGATCCTGATGCCTCTTATGTATACCGCGCTGCAAACGGGTTTTCCAAAAGCCGGAACACCCCCTTTGACGGATGGGAATTCAAGGGAAGGGCGAAGTTTACCATTGTGGACGGACGCGTGGTTTTTGAGGTATAATTTTAGTTTTTAGATTTCGAAAATGGCCGCCAGAAACCCTCATATCCTTGTCGTTGATGATGAACTCAGCATGCGGGAGCTTCTCGAGCTGATGCTCTCCAAGGAGGGGTATCAGGTCTCCTGCGCGGAAACCGGGGAGCAAGCCAAAACCCTGCTTGCGAATCGCTCCTTTGATCTGGTGCTATGCGATATTCGGCTGGGGGATATCAGCGGCCTGGAGGTCCTGCGAACGGCCAAATCGGTCCGCCCGGAAACCATCGTCATCATGATTTCAGCCTACGCCACGGCTGAAAACGCCGTGCAGGCCATGAACGACGGGGCCTACGATTATCTTCCCAAACCCTTTGACAATACCGAGCTGAAACAGACCATCAGAAACGCCTTAAAATTAAGGACGCTTTCCGCTGAAAAACAAAGCCTGGATGACGAACTGAAAAAAAATCTGCATTTCGGCTCCCTGGTAGGGAACTCCCCCCGCATGCTGCATATCTACGAGATCATCAAGCAGATCTCAAAGACCGACACCAATGTTCTGATCACGGGGGAATCCGGAACCGGCAAGGAGCTCATCGCACGCGCCATTCACCGCGAGAGCCGCCGCCGCAACAACCCCTTTGTCGTGATCAACTGTGGAAGCATACCGGAAACCCTGGTTGAAAGCGAATTTTTCGGGTACAAAAGGGGCGCCTTTACCGGCGCGCTGGTGGACAAAAAAGGGCTTTTCGAGACCGCCGATAAAGGCACCGTGTTTCTGGATGAAATCGGGGACCTGAGCCACCAGATGCAGGTCAAGATGCTGCGTGTCCTTCAGGAACGGGTATTCAAGCCGGTCGGCGGCAATGAGGACATCGCCGTCGATATCCGGGTCATCGCCGCGACAAACAAAAGGCTGGACGAGGAGGTGATTGCCGGAAGGTTCCGGGAGGACCTTTTTTACCGGATCAACGTGGTGGAGATCAGGATCCCGCCGCTTCGGGAGCGCAAAAGCGATATTCGCGCCCTGGCCCAGCATTTTCTGGAAAAGTATTCCCATCGGCTGGGGAAGGAGATCACCAAGATTTCCTCATATGCCGTGGATCTGTTGCAGAGGTATGACTTTCCGGGGAATGTCCGGGAACTCGAAAACCTCATCGAACGCAGCGTGGCGCTTTCCAACACGAATATCATCCTCCCCGACAGCCTCTCCCTTTCCATTCATAAGCGCCGGTGGATCGAGGGGGTGAAAAATCAGCGGTTCGACTTAGACGAGGTGGAGCGGGGGGTTCAGCTGGACAGCATCCTTGAAGCAATTGAGAGGGCGTATATTGAAAAAGCCCTGGCGTGTTCCCATGGGAACAAGAACACCGCGGCGGACCTTCTGGGGATCAGCCTCCGTTCCTTCCGCTACCGGTGCAGCAAGCTGGGGCTCGACAAATCCGCGGAGTGAATCATCGCCTGTGTTTCCCGCCTTTGCTGGATGAATCCATTTTCAAGATCAAGAAGTGATGACCCATGATCAGTGTTGAAAACCTTTCAAAGGGGTTCGGCGCCCATATCCTGTTCGATAACATCAGCTTTAAAATCAATCGGCGCGAGCGGGTCGGGCTGGTCGGCCGGAACGGCCACGGCAAAACCACCCTGTTTCGCATCCTGGCCGGACTGGAAGAGCCGGACTCGGGCAAAATATCCGTGCCCAGAAATTACCGGATCGGCTATGTCAGCCAGGATATCCGTTTTACAGCGGCAACGGTTTTTGAGGAAGCCGTGAAGGGGCTTCCCGAGACAGACGCCTCTCATCACTGGAAGGCGGAAAAGGTGTTGGCCGGGCTGGGCTTTTCCTCAGCGGATATGAAGCGGGCTCCGTCCGAGCTTTCCGGCGGCTTTCAGGTCCGACTGAACCTGACCCGGATGCTGCTTTCGGATCCGGACCTTCTGCTGCTGGATGAACCGACCAATTACCTGGACATCACCTCCATTCGATGGATCCGGCGTTATCTGGAGGAATGGCCGCGCGAGCTTTTCATCATTACCCATGACCGGGAATTAATGGACAGGGTGGTGACCCATGTCATCGGGATTCACCGCCAGAAGACGCGCAAAATCGCCGGCGATACCGGAAAATACTATTTGCAGGTGGCCCAGACCGAAGCGGTGTATGAACGATCCAGGATCAACGAGGAGCGCCGGCGCCGGGAAATAGAAGAGTTTATCGCCCGTTTCAGGGCCAAGGCACGGCTGGCCGGGCTTGTGCAGTCCCGGATCAAGACCCTCAACCGGCAGGCCGCACGCACCCGGCTTCAAAAATTCAAAACCCTGGATTTTTCTTTTCGAAGCAAACCGTTTAACGGCAAGTACATGGCCAGCGTCACCGACCTGAGCTTTTCCTATGAAAAGAGGCGTCCGCTGATTGAAAATTTCAACATCGCCATCGCGCCCAAAGACAGGATCTGCGTCATCGGACATAACGGCGCGGGCAAAACCACCCTCCTGAAGCTTTTCGCCGGGTCCCTTTTGCCGAACAGCGGAAGCATCAGCTATCATCCTGAAACGGTGACGGGGTATTTCGAGCAGACCCATGTGCGGACCCTCGTCGATACCCGCAGTGTCGAGGAGGAGATCCTGTCCTCGGCTCCGGGTATAGACCGCCAGCTCGCCCGCAACATCTGCGGGGCCATGCTGTTTGAGGGGGATCAGGCTTTAAAAACGATCGGCGTTCTGTCCGGGGGTGAAAAAAGCCGGGTGATGCTGGGAAAACTGCTCTGCACCCCCATCAACCTGCTTCTGCTCGATGAGCCCACCAATCATTTTGACATGGAGTCCTGCGATGCGCTTCTTTCGGCGATCGACCGGTTTGACGGAGCGGTCGTCATGGTGACGCATAACGAGATGTTTCTGCACGCCCTTGCGGAACGGCTTATTGTGTTTCAGCAGGATCGCATACAGGTGTTTGAAGGGGATTATCAGCGGTTTCTGGATGCCGGGGGATGGGCGGATGAGGACCCTGCGGAAAGGGCGGACAGGGGTGTTTTGGCTCATGAAAACGAAAACCGGGTGACTAAAAAGGGGATCCGACGCCTTCGCTCCGCGGTGATCGCCGAACGATCAAAAATGGTCAGACCCTTAGAGGAAAGGATCGCAGCCCTGGAGGGCCGAATCGATGAAAATGAAAAAAAGCTGAAAGGGCTCCATCAACGCATGCAGACCGCCGCCGAGACGAAAGACGGCCAGGCCATCGCCGGGATTGCCCAGGCGATTCACGTCTGCCAGCGGGATATCGACGCCGCATTTGAAGAGCTTGTACCTTTAAGCGAGCGCCTTGAAGAAAAGCGGCGGTTTTATGATGCGAAGTTAAACGCCCTGGAGGCCATGGAGCCCTTCTCGTATTCTTGATCTTCAGGACGCGGCGTGATAGCCATAAGCTATCGGGGAAAAGCTAAAAAAAGACATAAGCCATCCGATTTTTTTTGAACATAGGAGGACGGCCGGCATAACCGCCGGACATTCACACATGAAGGAGAAAGAGTGGTTTCAGGTGGCGTGGGGGATGGCCCTTGTGGGAATGGGAGTGGCTGTTTTTTTCCGCATTTCCCATGTCATGGGGAAGGTTTCCCGCATCGCCTACTTTGCCGGTGTTCCTTTTTTAATTCGGTTAAGCTTTTATCTGATGGCGATCCTGCTTATCGGAGGAGGGATCAAAAAGGTATACGGGGCCTCGAGATCATGGCGTTCCGAAAAGCCGCGTTGATAAGAATGATCGCCGGGTTAAACCATCAAGACCGGAGGGGTTATGGAGACAACCACCAGAATTAAAAGCGCTCCGGGTTCGTCCGCCGGCGGGCCGGCCGATGTCCATCACTTAAAATCAGAGGTGGCGTATCGAACCCGGCTTCAGAAGATTTCCAATGCGATTCACGCCGCGTTCAATCTGGATGAGATACTCATCGATCTGAAGGAGGAGATCGTTGACCTGGTCGGCGCCGAACGGATCACCATTTATTACGTGGACGGGATTAAACGCGAGCTGGTCTCCCGGTTTAAATCGGGAAACGAGGTCTCGGAGATCCGGGTGCCGGTATCCGGAGGGAGCATCGCCGGGTATGCGGCGGCGCATCAGAAGATGCTCAATATCAAGGATGTCTACGACAAGAAGGAGCTCGAGCGGATCGACCCTGAACTTTGTTTTGACAGCAGCTGGGACAAGAAGACCGGGTTTAAAACCCGTCAGGTCCTGGTTTCGCCCATCATTTTTAAATCCTTTGTACTGGGCGTCATTCAGATGATTAATGCAAAAAGCGGAGGGGCTTTTACGCGAAGGGATGAGGAGAACATCGTTGAGCTGTCAAACATCATAGGGATCGCCCTTTATAATCAGAAAAAGATGGCGACCTCACGCAAGAGTAAATTCGCCTACCTGCTTGAAAACCACATCCTGACCCAGAAGGAGCTCAACCGGGCGATCGCCGTTGCCCGCCAAAAAAAGCTTCCCATAGAAGAGATCCTCATGGAGGAGCTGAAAATTTCCAGCAAGGATATCGGGGAGGCCCTGAGCCATTACTATGAGCTTCCCCTGGTATGTTACAGCGAGAACCTTTCCATCCCCGGCGAACTGTTGACCGGACTGAAGGTCGGCTTTATGCGCAACAACGCCTGGGTCCCCATCCGGTCCGAGCAGGGGGATGTGGTGATCGCCATTGACAACCCGGATGATATCACCCGGGTGGATGAGATCCGCGCCCTGTTTCCCGGCAAAAAGATCAAGCTGAGTTACGCGACCCGTCGGGACATCATGAAAATTATCGATCTGTTTACCACGGACCAGAAACAGATCTCCTCCATTGATGAGATTATCTCGCAGCTCAAGGAGGAGGAACAACAGATCGAGGATGAGACCTCGGCGGTTAACGAGACAAGCAGCGCCGTGGTCCAGCTGGTCAACAAGATTATTCTGGACGCCTACGAGCGGCGCGCCTCCGACATTCATTTTGAACCCTACCCCGGCCGGGAGAACACCCAGGTCCGGATCAGGGTGGACGGCGCCTGTCAGCTTTATCAGACGATTCCCTTCAGCTATAAAAATGCCGTGGTCTCCCGCATCAAAATCATGGCCGACCTGGACATCGCCGAGCGCCGAAAGCCCCAGGACGGCAAGATCCGGTTTAAGAAATATGGTGGAAAGGACATTGAACTCCGCGTGGCCACCCTTCCGACCCAGGGGGGGGTGGAGGACGTGGTGCTTCGTATACTCAACGCCGGAGAGCCGATTCCGCTCAACAAGATCGGTTTTTCAGACAGAAACTATGAGAATTTTAAAAACGCCATCAGCCTTCCCTACGGCCTGATTTTCTGCTGCGGGCCCACAGGTTCCGGGAAAACCACCACCCTTCACTCCGCCCTGGCGCATATCAACAAGGTTGAACGGAAGATATGGACTGCGGAAGACCCGGTGGAAATCACCCAGAAGGGGTTGCGCCAGGTCCAGGTTCAGCCCAAGATCGGTTTTGATTTTGCCGCGGCCATGCGGTCGTTTTTGAGGGCGGACCCGGATGTGATCATGATCGGGGAGATGCGGGATCACGAGACGACCCAGATGGGGATTGAGGCTTCGCTGACCGGGCATCTTGTGTTTTCCACCCTTCATACCAACAGCGCGCCCGAAAGCGTCACCCGTCTTCTGGATATGGGGATGGATCCGTTTAATTTCGCCGACGCCTTGATCGCCATTCTCGCCCAGCGTCTGGTTCGAACGCTCTGTAACAACTGCAAGGCCTCCTACACCCCCAGCCGGGCGGAATACGACGAACTGGTGCGGGAATACGGACCGGAATTGTTTAAAAAAAACGTGAATATCCCCTATACAACCGATTTAAAGCTGTATAAGCCGGTGGGCTGTGAGGCATGCAACAATACCGGCTACAGGGGGAGAATGGGTATTCATGAACTGCTGATGGCAAGCGATAGAATCAAAGCCATGATTCAAAACCGAAGCCCCATGGCCGAGCTCAGGGAACAGGCTATTAAAGAGGGGATGACCACCCTCAAGCAGGACGGCATCGAAAAGGTTTTTAAAGGATACACGGATCTCATCGAGGTGCGGCGGGTCTGCATTAAATAATCATCCAACGGCACGATTTAGAATCAGAACCTGTTTGGTATTTTTGTTTTAGACCCCATCTGTTTTGTATCCTCAAATTTTCTTAAATCCTGCTTGACAAGGCCAAACGGAGCGGCTAATTTAATTTCCATCAAATGATGGAGGCATCTGCCGAAGGATTTAAATTTCCGTAAAATAAAGGGTATGTTATGAAAATTCTTCAGATCGATCATATCGGTGTGGCGGTGAACAGCATCGCTGCGGGAAAGGGCTTCTGGTCGGATGTTCTGGGTCTTGAGTTCGCAGGGGAGGAGACGGTTGCAGCCCAGAAGGTGAAGACGGCCTTTTTCCCGGTGGGCCAAAGCGAGGTGGAGCTTCTGGAATCCACGGCTACAGACGGCCCGATCGCAAAATTTATCGAGAAAAAAGGGGAAGGGATTCAGCATGTGGCCTTTCGCGTGGACAATATCGAGGCGGCGCTCTCGGAGCTGAAGCACAAGGGGGTCCGTCTGATCGATGAATCCCCCCGAATGGGGGCCGGCGGCGCGAAAATCGCCTTTCTTCATCCCCAGGCCACCCACGGGGTGCTGGTGGAATTGTGCGAACGATAAAAAACAGTCTGGAACAAGCCAAGGATTCGATGCAACGGGGGATATGTTGATGGCAGAGCATCCTGATATAGAGAAGTGGTATGACCTTGCGCAAAAGGAGCTAAGGGGCGGGTCGGTAGAGTCTCTTTCCCGGACAACCCCCGAGGGGATTGTCATTCATCCCTTGTATACCGCCGAGGACCTTGAAAACCTGGAATTTACAAACACCCTGCCCGGATTTGATCCGTTTATCCGCGGGGTCCGGGCCACCATGTATGCCAACAGACCCTGGACGATTCGGCAGTACGCGGGGTTTGCCACCGCCAGGGAATCCAATGCGTTTTACCGCAAAAACCTCGCCGCAGGCCAGAAGGGGCTTTCCGTGGCGTTTGACCTGCCGACCCACCGGGGGTATGATTCGGACCATCCCCGGGTGGTGGGGGATGTGGGCAAGGCCGGGGTGCCGGTCGACTCGGTGGAGGACATGAAGATTCTGTTCGACGGTATTCCGCTCGATAAGATGTCCGTTTCCATGACCATGAACGGAGCGGTGCTGCCGGTTCTTGCGGGTTATATCGTGGCCGCCGAGGAGCAGGGGGTACCTCAGAAAAGCCTTCTGGGCACCATTCAGAACGATATCCTCAAGGAGTACCTGACGCGAAACACCTATATTTATCCGCCCGGGCCCTCCATGCGGATCGTATCGGACATCATCGGCTACTGCTCCAGGCATATGCCCAAATACAACACCGTGAGCATCAGCGGCTACCATATGATGGAGGCGGGCGCGGATTCGGTGCTTCAGACCGCCTTTACCCTGGCCGACGGGCTGGAATACGTCCGGGCGGCCTTGGCCGCAGGCCTTGATATTGACGAGTTTGCGCCGCGGCTCTCCTTCTTTTTCGGAATCGGCATGAATTTTTTTATGGAGATCGCCATGCTGCGCGCGGCGCGGTTCCTATGGGCCGACCTGATGAGGCGGTTCCATCCCAAGAACCCCGAATCCCTCATGCTCAGAACGCATTGTCAGACCTCAGGCTGGAGCCTGACCCAGCAGGATCCTTACAACAACATCATTCGCACCACCCTTGAGTGCCTGGCCGCGGTTCTCGGCGGAACCCAGTCGCTGCATACGAACTCCTTTGATGAAGCCGTAAGCCTTCCGACAGACCTGTCCGCCAGGATCGCCAGGAATACCCAGATCATCGTTCAGGAGGAATCCCAGGTGACCCGCGTGGTGGATCCCCTGGGCGGGTCCTACTACGTGGAATCTCTAACCCACGAGATCATTAAGACCTCCCGTCGGGTGATGGATGAGGTGGAGCGTCTCGGCGGCATGGCCAAGGCCATTGTTTCCGGCATGCCCAAGATGCGGATCGAAGAGGCGGCGGCGCGGCGTCAGGCCCGGATCGATCAGGGCAAGGACGTCATCGTCGGGGTGAACAAATACAAGGTGACGGACGAGGCCCCCATGGCCGTTCGGGAAATTCCCGCCTCGGTCAGGGATGAGCAGGTTGCAAGGCTCAAGGAGATCAAACGCAAAAGGGACAGCCGAGCGGTTCAGTCTTTGCTGGATGAGATCACCGGCTGCGCGGAAAAAGGGGGCAACCTGCTGGAGGTGTGTATTCGAGCGGTGCGCGCCCGGGCCACCGTAGGCGAGATTTCCGACGCCATGGAAAAGGTGTTCGGCCGGTATGTGGCCACCACCCAGTGCATCTCCGGCGTTTACGCCGCTGAATATCAGGACAGCGAGATCATCGCCGCCATCCGCAAACGAACCGATGATTTTATGGCCCGGGAAGGGCGCCGGCCCAGAATCCTGGTCACCAAAATGGGTCAGGACGGCCATGACCGCGGGATCAAGGTGGTGGCCACGGCTTTTGCGGACATGGGGTTTGACGTGGATATCAGCCCCATGTTCCAGACCCCGGAGGAGGCCGCCCGCATGGCCATTGAAAACGATGTCCATGTGGTGGGGGTTTCCAGCCTCGCCGCCGGCCACAAGGTCCTGGTGCCCGAGCTGATCGCGGCCCTTAAACGATTGGGGGGCGGGGATATCCTCGTGGTGGTGGGCGGCATCATCCCCCCTGCGGATTATGAGTTTTTATTCAACGCCGGAGTGGCGAAGGTTTTCGGACCGGGAACCGTGGTGACCGAGGCGGCGAACCAGGTGTTGAACGCGCTGGAACGGAAATGATGGAAACAGATCCCCAGTATTACATTCGGGGGGTTCGCACCGGGGACAGAAAGGCCCTTGCCAAAACCATCACCCTGGTGGAAAGCGCCCATCCGGCCCATCAGGGGCTGATCGCCTCGGTGATTGACGGGCTGATGCCGTATTCGGGAGGAGGGATCCGCATTGGAATCACGGGGGTGCCCGGCGCCGGAAAGAGCACCTTTATTGAGAGCCTGGGCCTAAAGCTGGTTGCGGAAAACCATCGGGTGGCCATTCTTGCGGTGGACCCGAGCAGCGCCAGGAGCGGCGGAAGCATTCTCGGGGATAAGACCCGAATGGAGAAGCTTTCGGTGGACCCGAACGCCTTCATCCGTCCGTCCCCCTCAGGCGGATCCATGGGCGGCGTGGCGAGAAAAACCAGGGAGTCGATCCTGGTGTGCGAGGCGGCCGGGTTCGACGTGATTCTGGTGGAGACCGTCGGCGTCGGGCAATCGGAGGTGTCGGTGGCCTCGATGGTCGATTTTTTTTTGGTGCTGATCCTGGCCGGCGCCGGGGATGAGCTCCAGGGGATCAAACGCGGGATTCTCGAGCTGGCCGACGCTGTTGTGGTCAATAAAGCGGACGGCGACAATGTCGATAAGGCCCTTCAGACCCAAAAGGCCTATGAGAGCGCCCTGCATCTTTTAACACCGTCGTCCGCCGACTGGGCGCCGCCGGTGTTGACCTGCAGCGCCCTGAACATGACCGGCATCGATGCGGTATGGAACACCGTCATGGCGCACCGGCAGATGCTGGAGAAGACCGGAGCGCTTGAGGAAAAACGCCGAAAACAGGCTGCTTCCTGGATGTCGTTCCTCCTGGAGACAGGACTTAAGGACTGGTTTTACTCCCTTCCGGAGGTTCGGAAGATGCTTCCGGAATTGACCCGGGAGGTGGAGAAGGGGAGGGTCGCGCCCACCGCGGCGGCAAAAAAATTGTTGGATAGTTTAAACGGATCCTAAAAGCATATTGCCGGGGAGTTGTAATGATTTTTGGAAGACGCGGATCGGAAAGGACAGGATGATGAAGAGCGTTTTAGAAAGAATCAAGGAATTGAACGCCTTGAAGCACAAAGCCCTTGAAATGGGCGGCGCAAAGGGCGTGGCAAAGCAGAAGGAGATGGGGAAGCTGACCGCCCGGGAAAGGATTGATCTGCTTTTTGACGTCGGCACATTTCGTGAGGTGGACATGTTTGTCAAACACCGGTGCACCAATTTCAACATGGAGAAGGTGGATATCCCTTCGGACGGGGTGATCACCGGTTACGGCCGGGTGGAGGGGCGGCCTGTGTTTTCCTTTTCCCAGGACTTTACCTCCCGGGCAGGCACTCTGGGCGAAATGCATGCCAAAAAGATATGCAAGATCATGGATATGGCCGCCAGGGCCGGTGCCCCTGTGGTGGGGTTTAATGACTCGGGCGGGGCCCGGATTCAGGAGGGGGTGAACGCCCTTTCCGGGTACGGAGATATTTTTTACCGGAATTCCATCTACTCGGGGGTCATTCCTCAGATTTCGGCCATTATGGGACCCACCGCCGGAGGGGCGGTCTATTCCCCGGCCATGACCGACTGGATTTTTATGGTGAAAAAAACAAGCCACATGTTCATCACCGGTCCCGAGGTCATCAAGTCCGTGACCGGCGAGGAGATCAGCTTTGAGGACCTCGGCGGCGCCATGACCCATAACGAGAAAAGCGGGGTGGCCCATTTTGCCTGCGAGTCCGAGGCGGACGCGATTTGCCAAATACGGCGGATGCTTTCCTACCTGCCGGCCAACAACATGGAAGACCCGCCGGTGGTCGATACCGGGGATGATCCCTGTCGAACAGATCCGGGGCTTGATGCGATCATTCCCGATGACCCGAACCGTTCCTACGATATGAAGCAGGTGATCCGGTCCGTGGTGGACAACGGCGAGATCCTTGAACCCCATGAGCATTTCGCCAAGAACATGATCGTCTGTTTTGCGCGCTTAAACGGAAAGACCATCGGCGTCATCGCCAACCAGCCGAGTTTTCTGGCCGGATGCTTAGACATCGACGCCTCGGACAAGGCCACCCGGTTTATCCGGTTTTGCGACGCCTTTAATATCCCCCTGCTCACCTTCGCGGATGTTCCCGGATACATGCCCGGCAGCAACCAGGAGTGGGGCGGGATCATCCGCCACGGCGCCAAACTGCTCTGGTGCTACGCCGAGGCGACCGTGCCGAAGCTTCTGGTGATCGTCCGCAAGGACTATGGCGGCGCCTACATCGCCATGTCCTCCAAACACCTCGGGGCGGATATCGCTTTTGCCTGGCCCACCGCGGAAATCGCCGTGATGGGGGCTGAAGGGGCCGCCAATATTATTCACCGGCAGGAGATCAAGGCGGCGGCGGATCCTGCGGCCAAACGCAGGGAAAAAATCGAGGAGTACCAAGGTTTGTTCTCAAACCCCTATGTGGCGGCCGGCATGGGATACATCGACGACGTGATCGTCCCCAGCCAGACCCGGCCGAGGTTGATCGAAGCCCTCGAGGTCATGCGCACAAAGAGGCAGACGCTGCCGCCCAAGAAGCACGGCAATATTCCGGTTTGATGTTAACTGCGCCCTTGACGGAGGGTGTTCATCTGGGCATTTTTAAAAGCTTTCTTTAAATTTAATAAACCGCTAAGGCAGGAAAACATGACGGACAAAAAAAGGGTCGCCGCCATCGCAGCGGTGGTGCATTATATGAAAACCCAGGAGGAGGCCGCAGCGCTTCTTCAGTCGCGGCCGGCATCCGACCGGATCTCTTCCGAGGAGATCTCGGCGGTGTTGAGGCAGATGGTCAACCCCTGGGGGGTCTTCGGCCGCCAGGAACAGATGCAGATGCGGGGTATGATGCAGATGAAGGCGTTTCATCAATCCATACGAAATAATTAAAACCCGATATCGGATTATGGGAACAAGGAGAACTCAATGATGGATCATTTTAAGGTGAGAATGACAAAGATGGATTACAGCAACACGCGGCCAAAGGCTGAAAATCCCGTAAAGATCATGGATCTGACCTTGCGGGACGGCCATCAGTCGCTTTTTGCCACCAGGGGTCGGACCGAAGACATGATACCGGTCGCCGAAATGATGGATCATATCGGTTTCTGGGCGGTGGAGATGTGGGGCGGCGCCACCTTCGACACCATGCACCGGTTCTTAAACGAGGACCCCTGGCAGCGGATTCGAACCCTGAAGCGATACTTCAAGAAGACCCCGTTTTCCATGCTGCTCAGAGGCCAGAACCTGGTGGGATACCGCCAGTATGCGGATGATGTCGCCCGCGTGTTTGTCGAAAAGGCGGCGGAAAACGGAATGGATATCTTCAGGACCTTTGACGCCTTAAACGACTACCGCAACTTTGAAATTGTGGTGCCGGCGATCAAGGCCTGCGGCAAGCATTTTCAGGGGTGCATCTGCTACTCCCTGACCGAACCCCGCATGGGGGGGGAGGTGTACAACCTGGACTACTACCTTAAAAAGGCCAAGGAGCTGGAAAAGATGGGGGCCGATACCATCTGCATCAAGGACATGGCCGGGCTTATGTCCCCCTATGACGCCTTTGAGCTGATTTCCGCTCTGAAGCGGACCGTCAAGCCGCCGATCCATCTGCACAGCCATTTTACCTCCGGCATGGCCCCCATGACGCACCTGAAGGCCGTGGAGGCGGGGGTGGATATTTTGGATACCTGTCTGGCGAGTTATGCCTACCGTACCTCCCATCCCGCGGTGGAACCCCTGGTCATGGCCCTTCTGGGCACCAACCGGGACACCGGCTTTGATATCAAGGCGCTTGCCGAGATCAACCAGGTTCTGGAAAAGGAGGTCCTCCCCAAATACAGGCATCTTCTGGATGATTCAAAGGTCTCCATCATCGATATCAACGTCCTTGTCCACCAGACGCCGGGCGGCATGCTGTCCAACCTGGTCAACCAGTTACGGGAGATGAACGCCCTGGATCGGATCGACGAGGTGTACGCCGAACTCCCCCGGGTGCGTAAGGATCTGGGGCAGGTCCCCCTGGTGACGCCGACCAGCCAGATCGTCGGGATTCAGACCGTAAACAACGTGCTGTTTGATGACGCCTCGGAGCGTTACAAGATGATCACCGCCCAGGTCAAGGACCTGTGTTACGGGCTATACGGTAAAACCGCTGTTCCGATAAATCCGGATCTTCAGAAAAAGGCATTGAAGGGCTACAGCCGGGGTGAAAAACCCATCACCTGCCGTCCGGCCCAGGTCCTGGAACCGGAGCTGGAGAAGGCCAGGGCGGAGTTGAAGGGCCTGACCAGCGATCTGGAGGATATCCTTACCTATGCCCTTTATCCGGTGACCGGCAAAAAGTTTCTGATGTATAAGCACGGCAAGGAAGCACCGCCCGATGAAATGAAACCCAGAACCCTGGAGCAGGTCAGGGCTCAGGAGGAACTCATCGCCAAGGCCAAGGCCGGAAAGCTAGTCGAGAAAAAGGAGACCCCGGCGCCGCCTAAAACCGATCAGGCAAGGACCTTTAATGTGTTTATCGGTGATGAGTATTTTGAGGTCAGCGTGGATGAGCCCGGAGCAGCGCCGAGGGTCACCTATGCCCAGCCTGCGCCGGTTCAGCCGGTTGCCATGCCGGCGCCACGGCCCGCTTCACCGCCGGCTCAGGCCGCGGTTCTTCAAAAGCCGCTTCAACCCCCACCCCA
>DYLE01000036.1 GCA_020722245.1 Desulfonema limicola | reverse complement strand
TGCATGATTTTTTAAAAAAGCATGTGGGGATCACCGAGGCCAAAAGCCTCAAGCAGCTTTCCGAGAAGTTCACCGACACCATCATTCATGAAAACCCGGAAAAAAAGCTCGCCGACGTGATCACCTGCCTGATCCAGGAGATCGCCCCCTATGCGGTGAACGTGGCCTCCCCTTATTTTGTGGGTCATATGACCTCGGCCATTCCGTTTTTCATGGTTCACCTAAAGACCATTGTGGCGGCCTTAAACCAGAACGTGGTCAAGCTCGAGACCTCCAAGGTGGTATCCATCATTGAAAAACAGGTGATCGCCAAGATTCACCGGTTGATCTACGAGAAGGACGAGGCGTTTTACCTCAAACACGTGCAAAACACGGAAACCACCCTGGGGACCTTTGTGGAGGGCGGAACCACCGGCAACCTGACCGCCCTGTGGGTGGCCAGAAACGCCAGGTTTGCGCCGAAAAACGGGTTTGCCGGGATTGAAGCGGAAGGGCTTGAGGCCGCCTTCAGGGCCTATGGGGTTGATCGGTGCGTTATTCTGGTTTCCCGGCTTGGGCATTATTCTCTTAGGAAATCCGCCGGCATACTGGGCATCGGGAATCAGAACGTCATTCCCATCGAGATCGATCAGAATAACAAGATGGATATCCATGCCCTTGAAACCACCATTGGGGATCTGCAGAAGCATCCTTTGCGGACGGTCATTCTGGCGATCGTCGGAATCGCCGGCGCCACCGAAACCGGCAGCGTGGATCCGCTTTGTGAGATCGCCGGAATCTGCGCCCGCCATAACATTCATTTTCACGTGGACGCGGCCTGGGGAGGGCCGACCCTGCTTTCCAAAAAGTACAGGCATCTTCTAAACGGCATTCGGCTCGCCGATTCCGTGACCATCGACGGGCATAAACAGTTCTATATGCCCATGAGCTGCGGCATGCTCTATTTCAAGGACCCGACCCTCATGGACGGCATCGCCTATCATGCGAACTACGTCAACCGCCGGGGCTCGGTGGACCTCGGGATCAAGACCCTTTCCGGGTCCAGGGAGGCGAATGCCCTGATCCTTGATTCCGCCTTAAAAATCATGGGAGCAAACGGTTACTCCCTCCTGATCGACCATGGGATCGAAACCGCTGCGGCGTTTGCTGCGGAAATTCAAAATCGGGAGGCCTTTCAACTGATCACCCCGCCTGAGCTCAACATCCTAACCTACCGGCTCTGCCCCAGGCGTTTGCAGGAAAGGCTGGCGAATGCGGATAAAGAAGAACGCCGTCGGATCAACGCAAAACTCAATGCGGTCAACGTGAGCCTGCAGCGGATTCAGCGGGAAGCCGGGTTCAGCTTTGTTTCCAGAACGACCCTTCGGATCAACAACAACCACGCGGATGACATCGTAGTCCTGCGAAGCGTGATCATGAACCCGATGACCACGATTGCGGTTTTGAAGGATATTCTAGACGAGCAGGAAGAGATATTCAACACCCGCCTCAAGGACCGGCTTCTCGGCCTGTTTTAATTTACATTCTGCTTTTATCGGGCGTTCGCCAGGGGAGCCCGGAAAATCCAAAGGCCAGCATGTGGGTGACCAGCAGCCATCCCACCCCAAGGATCAGGATGCCGGATATGGGATAACCGGAATACGGTTTGGAAAATTCGCTCATCAGGCTGTTGATGATGGCAATGCTGAGCGCCACCGGGGTGATGAACTTGATGCAGTATTTCCAGGCCTGAAGAACGATATACCTAAAAATTTTGTGTCCGACGCCGGAAAGCCCCAGTTGGGAGACGATATGGGATTTGAGCTTTTCCGTTCGATAAAGCCATCCGATGATAAACGCCTCGATGACGCCCACGGTGAGCAGCCCGTAGTGGTTGAGAAAATGATCAACGATATCGAGCCAGTACAATCCGGCGTGGGTGGTGAAGACAAGGGAGATCATAAACCCGATGATAGAGGATGTGGTGATGATCGGTTTTCTGGAAAGGCCGAACTTGTCCATGGCCGCCGAAGCGAAGGCTTCCATGATGGAGATGGAGGAGGTGATGCCGGCGATCATGAGCAGAAAAAAGAAGAGCAGGCCGAACAGCCTGCCGAAGGGAAGCATGGAGATGGCCTGGGGATAGGCCACAAAGGCAAGCCCGATGCCGGATTTTACGGTCTGCTGGATGGGCACCCCCTGCTGCAGGGCCATGTATCCCAGGATGCTGAAAACGCCCACCCCCGCGAATACCTCGTAGGCGCTGTTGGTGCAGGCCACGATGATGCTGCTTTTAAAGATGTTCGCGGTTTTCGGCAGATAGGAGGCATAGGCGATCATGATTCCAAACCCCAAAGAAAGGGAAAAGAAGATCTGACCATAGGCCGCCACCCAGACATTCAGGTCCATGATTTTTGCAAAATCCGGCGTGACATAAAGCCGAATGCCGTCGGCCGCGCCCTTTAGAAACAAAGACCAGAGGATGATGACGGCCGTGATGAAAAACAAAAGCGGCATCATGAACTTGACCGCCCGTTCGATCCCTTTTTTAATACCGCGGTAGGTGATCAGCCAGTTGATGAACCAGACCAGAACCACGCTGGCGGCGATTTCAAGGTTAAGCCCCCTGAGTTCCCACACATTGCCGGAGGAGTTCAAAAATGTATCAAAGAAGAAGGTATTGGGATCAGCCCCCCATTCCAGGGTGAATGAGAAAATCAGGTAATTGAAGCACCAGCCGATCACCACGATGTAGTAGGCCAGGATCCCGAACATCACAAACAGAACCGACCACCAGCCGAGCCATTCCCACTTGCTGTCGATCATGAAAAACGCCTTTGGCGCGGATGCCTCTTTTTTGTGGCCCAGGGCAAACTCCAGCATCAGGATCGGAATCCCGGCTGTGACCAGGGCGCAGACATAGGGGATCAAAAACGCGCCGCCGCCGTTTTCATAGGCCACATAGGGAAACCGCCAGATGTTGCCCAGCCCCACCGCAGAGCCGATGGCCGCTAAAAGAAAGCCGATGCTCGATCCCCACTGGGACCGGCTGTTGGTCGGATTTGTCATGTTTTGCATATCCGGGTTATTTTTTACGAGGTTTTTGGTTTTTTATTCAACCCGCCGACTCCAAAGAGGCGGCAGGGTTGTCTGGTTTCTATAAAAGATAAACCGATAAAAATCAAGTTTTTGAAATAGGATCCGGTAAAATAAAACCCTTGAGGGGGCGGTGTTGAGATCCATCGGCTTTCAAACGGTTTTTTTTCTTTACCCAAAAGCATCAGATCCTCTATAGTAAAGAAGGCCGAAGATGATTTTTCACCGCGACTGGAGCGCGTTTAAAAAAGGAGGCCGGGATGGAGGGATGGAGCGAGGAGGAAATTCGAAATAAGGAGCTGATGGCCCCCTGCGGGCTGTATTGCGGCACCTGCGGGGTCTATATCGCAACCCGGGACAAAAATGAGAAGTTCAGAGCGGCCCTGGCGAAGTTGTATGGCACCCGACCGGAGGACACGGCATGCCTGGGATGCATGCAGCCGGATCCGCCCCGCAAGCTTTATTCTTTCTGCGCCGCATGCAAGATCAGGGACTGCGTCAGATCAAAGGGGTATTATTCCTGCCATCAATGCCCGGAGTGGCCCTGCAGCGAGATTCAAAACTTTTTTATCGCCACAGGCCGGCGGGTCATGATGCGAACCATACCCCTATGGCGGCAGAAGGTCGCCCAACTGGGGGATGAGGAGGGAAGTGTCGCCTGGGCGCGCTCCGAATGCGAGCGTTACCATTGCCCCTCATGCGGCGCCCCGCTTTTCAGGGGGGCGCAGCGCTGCCGGGCGTGTAAGCAGGAGGTGGCCGACGCCCTGGACGGGTCTTTTTCCATTGACCGCCCCTGAGACGAAAGACATGGTGGATACCTTGAGAACTCCCCCGGGGCCGTGTTCATTCCAGGATGGATCCGCCGGACGTCGAGGGGGTGGAGATCATGGCCTGGATGTCGCGCAACCATTCAACGATCCCGTGCATCGCCATGCTTGAACCCGGCCAGGCCAGGTCCTGGTTTAACGAACCCGAAGCCCATCAGAATATTTTGTATTTTATTGAAAAACCGTTGACATTCGAATCCCCTGCTGAAATGATCGGGTGAGCCGAAGATTTAAAAGACGGCGGCCGAACCTCAAAAGGCCTGTCGCCGGGAAATTTTCCCCCGCTGATGGAGACTATGGGCAAAACCTGTCGTCCGGGTGTGAGGCGGTCAGATCGCCGGACAAAAAGGGGTAAAAATGCAACGGCACCCCCTGAATACCCAGGACGCCATCGCCATCCGGATCGCCGGAATCTACGATACACCCAGGCCAGTCATCGTGTGATGGGGATGGTGACGCCCGAGGGCAAAGGTTTTTTATGAGGTTTTAGATGGAAAACCTCAGGGGGCGGATTCTGAAGGTATAACGGCCCTATGGCCGGCCGCCTGAATTTGATGAAGCGCATGCCTGCGGGCGTTGCTTTACTGGAAAAGATGATTATACTAATGCAACACCGGAATAAAGGTGGCGAATATAAATCAAGGAGGATAAGCCCATGTATAACAAGGTCGTGATGGATCATTTCCGAAACCCCAGAAACGTCGGAGTGATTGAAAACGCCGACGGGGTGGGGGAGGTCGGAAATCCCATATGCGGGGATATGATGACCATCTATTTAAAGGTCAAGGATGAACGCATTGAAGACATCAAGTTCCAGACCTTCGGCTGCGGCTCTGCCATTGCGGTGTCCAGCATGCTGACGGAAATCGCCAGAGGCAAGAGCATCAGCGAGGCCAAGAAGATCACCAACCAGGATGTCGCCAATGCCCTGGAGGGATTGCCGAAGAACAAGCTGCATTGCTCCAACCTGGGCGCGGACGCCCTGCATCTGGCCATTGAGGATTATGAAAGCAAAAAGGCCGGAAAGCCGCGTTCCCCGCTTAAACGGAAGGAGACCCATGAGCACCAGACCGAAGGAAAGTGCCATTGTCCTTACTGCGATGTGGAACTGGAGGAGGGGGCTCAGTTCTGCGAGGCCTGCCAGCGCAGCCTTGTGGAAGAGCATTAACCGTATACCCTTAAGAAAGTAAGGAAGGACAATTCTTATGCCGATCATTAATCTGGATCATATCTCGTCCAATCCATTGATGCCCGAGGTCAAGGAGGCGATGATCGCCGCGATTGCCGCCGATTACCATAACCCTTCCAGCCAGCATAGGGCCGGCGAGGCCGCTGCCGCGGTGCTGGAGCAATCCCGCGAAACCGTTGCCGCCTTGATCCATGCGGCCAACCCCAAGGAGGTGGTGTTTACCTCCGGCGGCACCGAATCCGTCAATCACGCCGTTAAAGGGGTGATGCTGGCCAACACCAAAAAGGGGCGGCATGTGGTCATCTCGAACATTGAGCACAACGCGGTGATTCGAAGCGTTCGGCGGTTAAAAGGGCTCGGCTATCAGGTGACCTCCCTGGATGTGGATGCGAAGGGCTGCGTCAATCCGGCGGATGTGGCCGCCGCCATCACCGATGAGACCATCCTGGTTTCCATCATGCACAGCAACAATGAAACCGGCACGATTCAGCCGATTGAAGAGATCGCTGAAATCACTCGAAAGAAAAAGGTCATTTTTCATACGGACGCCGTGGATTCAGTGGGGGTGGTTCCCATAGATGTCCAGAGCCTGGGGGTGGACCTTTTAAGCTTTGCCGCCAACAGCTTTTACGGACCTACCGGGGTGGGCGGGCTGTATATCCGTCAGGGCACCAATGTGTGGCCGCTTTTGGACGGCGGCACCCAGGAGAACAACAAACGGGCCGGTGCGGAAAACCTGATCGGCATCATCGGAATGGCCAAGGCGGCGGAAATCGCCAGACAAAAGCTGCCCGAACGGATGGCCTACCTCAAAAGGCTTAAATCCAGGCTCATCAACGCCCTGCCGGGATATATCGACGATTATATCATCAATACCCCCGAGAACAGCCTTCCGAACCTGGTGTCCTTATCCCTTCGGTATATTGAAGGGGAGAGCGTGATGCTGATGCTCGACGACGAGGGGATGGCGGTGTCCACGCGCTCGGCCTGCGCCTCCGGGTCGCTTCGGGCCTCTCATGTGCTGCTTTCCATCGGGCTTTCCCATGCGGATGCCCAGGGCACCCTGGTCATCACCCTCGGCATCGACAACACCGAGGCGGATATTGATGCGTTTTTAAAGGCGCTTCAGAAGGTGGTAAAGACCCTGCGCGATATCTCGCCGCTGTACCAGAAGGCATAAAAAGAGATACCTGCAAAAACAAAAATTATTGCCCGTCCTGCTTGAGATCCTCCTGCAGCCGGGTTTCCAGCTCTTTCACCGCAGCCTCTACCTCGGCCTTTGAAAAACCGGTTTCCTGCAGGCAGGAGCGGAACCTTCGATAGGTTGCGTTCCGGCTGGCAAAGGAGGTGTGATGGGTGGCGGAACCGTAAATGGCGTTTTCCAGTTCTTTTATCAGGGGTCGGCAGGTTTCGGGAATCTCTGGCGCATTCTGAACCTGGACGGATGCCGCCGTTTCTGGAGCCTCCTCTTCATCAGCAGGGGAAACCAGGTAGGTTTCATAGATAAAGTAGCCGAAAACAGCAATCCCGATGATGACAGCAAGCTTGGCAAGACTCTTCATGTTATGCTCCTTTCATCTTTTTTCAGGTTCAGGTTTGCCTTTTAGGCCTGGAATCGATTTTTTTTGTTGATCCAGGTTGAAAATTATACTACGGGGAAATCGGAAATTTTGGCGAAGATCCGGCTTCTTTTTCTTTCTTGTCTTATTTATCGCTTTTTTGGGAATTTTTTTGTTCACGAAAGATTTTTACTTCCCATCGATTACAATATGAGCGTATAATAGCGACTTAAAAACGGCGGTGCAACGCGTCGTGAAACTCCGCCGGCGCAGCCGTGTTTTTTTGATCCGTGTAAAAACAGCCAATGCCTGGCTGACCGCTATCGATGAATTTGCGCGGTTGATTGATCGAATAGCGTTTGGATGTGTCAATCCGCAACCTAAAGGAGTGGTTTTATGAACATGTATGTGGGGAATCTTCCCTTCGGCGTAACCGAGGAAGAATTGAAAACCGTTTTTTCTGAATTCGGGAAGGTTGAGAGTGTAAACATCATCACCGATAAGTTTTCAGGAAGATCCAAGGGGTTCGGCTTTGTGGAAATGCCGGACAATTCAGAAGCGGATAAGGCCATCAAGGCTTTAAACGGAACGGAATTTAAGGGCCGCAACATCAGGGTCAACCAGGCCAGACCTCGGGAAGATCGTCCCCGAAAGCCCAGGTACTAATCCCGGGTAACGCGCCGACAGGTGAACCGATTGTTCATCTGTCGGTCATTTTATGTTTTGATGGATATGCGTGATCGGTTGAAGGAAACAGCGGGTCGGGTTTATACAACCGTCAGGAAATCGGGTGGTGCAGATGGGTGTGATTACAATCTCCAGGGGGTCATACAGCAAGGGGAAGGAGATCGCTGAAAAGCTCTCCCAGAAGCTGGGGTATAAATGCATTTCAAGGGATATCCTGCTGGAGGCCTCGGAGAGTTTCAACATCTCCGAGGTCAAGCTGATTCGGGCGATTCATGATGCGCCTTCTGTTTTAGACCGGTTTAAATACGGGAAGGAAAAATACGTCGCCTTTATCCGCAAGTCATTTCTGGAGAACATCGAGCAGGACAACGTGATTTACCACGGCCTGGCCGGGCATTTTTTCACCATGGGGATTCCCAACATCCTCAAGGTGAGGATTATCGCCAACATCGAGGATCGGATCCAGGAGGAGATGAAGCGGGAGAACATCTCCGAAAAGGAGGCCCGGCATCTGCTGGTCAAGGACGATGAGGAACGGCGGAAATGGAGCATGTACCTTTACGGTATTGATACCCGGGACAGCAGCCTTTATGATATTGTCTTGCATATCGATAATCTGAAGGTGGACGACGCGGTGGAGATCCTGGCCGATATCGCCAGGCGGCCCTGCTTTCAGACAACCCCGGCCTCCCGGGCGATCCTGAAGGATTTTATTCTGGCCGCCCAGGCTCAGGCCGCCATCGTCAACATGTTCCCCACAGCCCAGGTGCGAAGCAGAAACGGGGTGGTGTATATCAACATCGAGACCACCCTGTCTTTTGAACCGCAGCTTTCCGAAGAGGTGAATGGGCTTTTAAAAGGCGTCGACGGGATCAAAGAGGTTCGTATCAATATTATCCCGTTTGAGACCTGACGGTTTTTAGAGCCGCTGCAAATTCACGTCCGCGCTGATGGGCCTGGTCCAGATACTCCGGATGTTTCAGGACATCCCCCTGAAGGTCCAGCCCTCTGTAAAGCAGGGTGTCCCATACCTCCATGTCCAGCACCTCAAAAAAATATTTCATGGAGAGCAGGATTCCGTCAAACAGCTTCTTCCCCTTGGTCGCGCCGACGGCGATCACCAGGCCTTTTCGAACAGCCTCATGTTTTTCATGGGGTGTTTTTTCAACCCAGTATTTTTTCACCCAGAGGGACTGGCACCGGTCCATGAGGATTTTAACCTGCGCGCTGACGGCGTAAAAGAAAATCGGGGTGGCGATCATCAGTCCCTTGCAGGATAGAATACGGTCGCGGACCTGCTGAAAGTCGTCTTCAATGGCGCATTCGCCGTTTTTTTTGCATCCATAGATCTCCTGACAGGGGGATATTTTATAGTCCCTGAGGATGATCTCGTCTACTTCTGCGCCTGCCTGCTGAGCCCCGGCAACAGCGCTTTTTAAAAGGCCTGCCGTGTTTCCGTTCCTGCGGGGGCTTCCAAAAACCGCTGCGATATCAGGCATCTTTTAAAACTCCAGGACCAGCCCGACCGGGCAGTGATCGGAGCCTGTCACTTCATTATCGATAAAGGCGTCTTTGACCAGCCCCTCATTGATCATGTTTGACGTGACGAAAAAATAGTCGATGCGCCACCCGGCGTTGTGCTCCCGGGCCTTAAACCGGTAGCTCCACCAGGAATACTTGACGGTGTCCGGATAAAGATGCCTGAAGGTGTCCACATAACCCTCGGCCACGATTCTGTCCAGCCAGTCGCGTTCTATCCTTAAAAAACCCGACCGGTTTTCGTTGGCCTTGGGATGCTTCAGGTCGATCTCGTTGTGAGCGGTGTTGAAGTCCCCGGTGATGACAAGCCGTTTTCCCTGATCCCTGAGTTTGTTGGCGTATTTAAAAAAGTCATTGTAGAAGTCGAGCTTGTAGCGAAGCCTTTCCTCACTCATCTGGCCGTTGGGGAAGTATACGTTAAACAACAGAAAATTTTTAAAATCAAACTTCAGGATTCGGCCCTCCCGGTCGTAGCTCTCCTTTCCGATGCCGTATTCCACTGAAACCGGTTTGATCCGGGTCCAGGCCCCCACCCCGCTGTATCCTTTTTTAACGCTGCAATGGGACCAGTAGGAGGAATACCCGTTGATGTGGATCAGCTCGGGGAAAAGCTGATCCTCCTGAAGCTTGGTTTCCTGAATGCAGACCACATCGGCGTTGAGGCCTAAAAAAGAATTGAGAAACCCCTTTCCCCATGCGGCCCTCAGGCCGTTTACATTCCAGGAAATCAGAGTGATCCGTTTTTTGCCCATTTCTTTTGCTTTCAAGGAAAGGTTTTAAGCCCGTCGATTATGCGACTTTAATTTGTTTTAAGAAAATTAGCAAAAGGAGGGGTAGAAAATCAACGATAATAGTTTTTGTCAGCGGTTGAAGAGAGATTGTTTTTTCTTTTTAGTTTTCTTGAAAAAAACAAATCTTTATATAAAATCTTGATATTTAAAAATATTTCTTGACACCCGGCGGCCTTTAGCATACGATTTAATCACAAATTTCCAAACAACAGGACAAGGGCTGTTGGACAACCCAAAAAAATCAATCCTTAATCGTCGGGTTTAGAATCATAACCCGAGCCTTTTTACAGAACAATACGCAACACCGGGGATAACGCATGGAACAAGAGACCAATATCCTGCAGTACCTGCCGAGCATCAAAAACATACAGATTTTTCATTGGTTGGATGAGAATGAACTGCAAAAGATTCTTTTGATCGCCTCCCTTCTTCATTTTAAAAAGGGGGAAACCGTGATCCGCCAGGGGGATGTGGGGGATTCTCTGTATGCCGTGATCAACGGTAAGGTCGAGGTGTCGGTCAATGACATGAACGACAAGAAGGTGGTGATATCCAGCATCAGCCCGGGTGAGGTTTTTGGAGAGGCCGCCATATTCCTGCTGGCCAAGCGGACCGCCACTGTCACCTGCACCTGTGATACCACGGTGATTCAGATCGGCCGCAAGGACCTGGTTTATTTTTTCAGGGTGCATCCCCATGCCGGAAACAAGCTGCTCATGCTGATCGTTTTAAACCTGTTAAACAAGCTGAAGCATGCCAATGAAGACCTGGTGCTTGAAAAACAGTCGGAGCTTGACCTGGACGATGTGGACACCCTGATTCAGGATTTCATCTCGGAAAGCGATCATCCAACCGAATAAAAGCCATAGAAGATGGCTGATGGTGTTCCCGCCTATATTGAAACCTTCAAGACCGGCCGGTTGCGTCAAAAGATAGAAGCCGGCCGCAGCATGTGGAAACACTGCGAACTCTGCCCCAGAAAATGCGGTGTCAACCGGCTGGCCGGCGAGAAAGGGATTTGTAAGACAGGAAGCAATGCCGTCGTTGCCGCCTTTCATCCCCACTATGGCGAGGAAGCCCCTCTGGTAGGACAAAACGGCTCAGGCACGATTTTTTTTACCCACTGCAACCTCCTGTGCAATTTCTGTCAGAATTATGAGATCAGCCATGAAGGCCTGGGGGAGGAGGTCACGGACGAAACCCTTGCCGGCATGATGATCGCCCTTCAGGACCAGGGCTGCCACAACATCAACCTGGTCACCCCGACCCATGTGGTGGTGCAGATCCTGTCCGCCCTTGAAAAAGCCATCGAGCACGGGCTTTTCATTCCCCTGGTTTATAACTCCGGTGGCTATGATCGTGTGGAAACCCTTAAACTTTTGGAAGGCATCATCGATATTTACATGCCGGATTTCAAGTTCTGGGATAGCCGGGTAGCGGAGCTTACCTGCCGTGCTCCGGATTATCCCCGGATCGCCCGGGATGCGGTGGTGGAGATGCACCGCCAGGTCGGGGACCTGGTTGTCGACGAATCCGGTATCGCGCAAAGGGGGCTTCTGGTCAGGCATCTTGTCCTTCCCGGGGGTCTTGCCGGCACACGGGATATCGCGCGGTTTCTTTATCAGTCGGTATCCCCCCACACCTATGTGAATGTAATGTCCCAGTACAGGCCCTGCGGAAGGGCGCATGAAACACCGGGGCTTTCAAGGCCGGTCACCGTCGAAGAGTTCCGGTCCGCGATTGGCGAGGCGCAGGAGGAGGGGATCACCCGGCTTGACCGGCGCTGGGAAAGGGGCATGTTTTAAACCGGAAAGGTGGGTTAAGTGATCTAACCGGGGCCGATCGGCTTCACTCACCAGGCGCATTGGCGATCCGGCAAAGTGAATGATTCGCCGTTGTTTTAATGGTTAAGGGCGAAATTTTTTAATCTGTAGGCCTTTAAAAATCTTATAACGCTTATCATTTCCGGTCAGAATCGGGACCCCGTGGGAAATTGCCGTAGCAGCAATCAACGCATCCGCCAGTTGAATGGCATGGCTTAAAAAAACGCTGCTCCACAAAAAACATCGTTTTAACGGATATCTCTTCAGAAATATAAAGAATTTTCGTGTTCCAGGCATGAAGTGCTTTGCGGAGATGGTTCAACTCGCTTTTATCCCTCATCCCTTGCACCAATTCCATATATGTGACGACAGAGATAAAGAAATTTTTTGTGTTCTCCAAGGCATTGTATGCATTCTGATTGCCCTTCATATACCAGATAATGACATCCGTATCGATAAGCATCTAAAACCTTCCTTCTCTTAAGCCTCGGACATACGCATCGACCTTCTGAACTTTTTCGTTATCTTTCCAGACGCCGAACAGTTCGTTTGTTATGACTCTTTTATTCTTCTCTTTATAGGGAACGAGTTTGGCGCAGGGCTTACCCCGAAAGGTAATGATGACCTCTTCGCCTCGATTGACTGCTTCAAGAAGTCCTTTGAAATTAAACCTTGACTCTTTGGCAGTGGCTTTCATGATTTTCCCCTGTTGATTAGGGTTTATACTTTGAAGGACAAACTGGTTGAAGGCATGTGTCAACCCGTTTTAAAAATAAACAAAACGAAAAGGAATCGTATTGTCAATGAACCCCATATGATTACCGTGACAGCGCTGGTTTTTTAACAATAGTAGACTTGATATCCAACATATCGTGGAGAATCCGTTTTTAAGATACCCCTCCAAAAACCAGGGGGGTATCTCAAAAAATGGCATTTTTTAACATTTATAGTTGATATTTTACACAAACGGTATAGAGTGCTATTCATATTTTTAAAATTTTTTAGATCCATAACCGAGGATATATCCATGAAATATTGGCGGGCTCCCCTGGATATCAACGAGATACCCATCGTCCGGGGAATCGTTCACATTATCGCGGATCGCTGCAAGGGGTGTGGATACTGTATTGAATTTTGCCCCCGGGAGGTCCTGGCGTTTTCCAAGGAATTTAACAAAAAGGGGTATCATCCGCCCATGGTGGTGTCCGACGGATGTCTCAACTGCCATTACTGCGAGCAGTTGTGTCCGGAATTCGCCATTTATACGGAGGAAGTCCCCCCAGTGGCCGGGAGCCCATCCCCATGACCATTTTATTCGTTGCCATTTTATTATTGATACCTTCAGTCTTCAGCCTTCAGCCTTCGGTCTGAAAGCCGCACAGGAAAACGGATGGAACCAAAAGTCCTCACCGGGAAGCATTTTATCAATGGGGATGTCGCCTGCGCCGAGGGCGCCATTGCCGCGGGCTGCACCTTTTTCGGGGGCTATCCCATCACGCCGGCCACGGAAGTGGCCGAGCGCATGGCCGAGCGCCTGCCGGATGTGGGCGGGACCTTTATTCAGATGGAGGATGAAATCGCCGCCATCACCTCCATTCTCGGGGCCGCCTGGACCGGGGCCAAGGTTATGACCGCCACCTCCGGGCCGGGGTTTTCCCTGATGATGGAAAGCGTGGGCCTTGCGGTGGTGACGGAAACCCCCTGCGTGGTGGTGAATGTCCAGCGGGCCGGCCCGAGCACGGGACTTCCCACCATGGGGGCCCAGGCGGATATGATGCAGGCCCGGTGGGGGTCTCATGGGGATTATGAGATCATCGCCATGGCCCCGGCATCCCCCCAGGAAATGTTCGACCTGACCATCGAAGCGTTTAATTTAAGCGAAAAATACCGGGTGCCGGTCTTCATCATGTCCGATGAAGTGGTCGGTCATATGAGTGAAAAAGTCGTTATTCCGGAAGCTTCCAAAATCCATACGGTGTCGCGGGTCCGGCCGGTGGGTCGCAAGGACCGGTTCAAACCTTACCAGCCATTGAAAAACGGGGTTTCTCCCATGCCCGCCATCGGAGACGGCTTCAACATCCACGTCACGGGCCTGACCCATGACGAGCAGGGTTATCCTGTCATGTCCGTGGACACCCAGAAAGACATGATCTCCCGGCTCCTGGCCAAGATCCGCAACAATATCGAGGATATCATCCGCACCGAAGGCTATCTTCTGAAGGATGCGGAGATGATCGTCGTGTCCTACGGCGTGTCGGCCCGCACCAGCTACACGGCCGTGGACGAGGCCCGGCGCATGGGAATCAAGGCCGGGTTGCTGCGGCTGATTACGGTCTGGCCGTTCCCGGATCATATCATCCGGGAGCTTGCCCGGCGGGTGAAGGGGTTTGTCACGGTGGAGATCAACATGGGCCAGATCAGTCGCGAGGTGGAACGCTGTGCCGGGGCCAATGCAAGCTGCTGTCTGGTGGGGCATGCAGGCGGAACGATCATCACGCCGGATGAAGTCATCAATCGCATCAAAGAGGCGGTTTAATCCCATGGCAAAAGCAAAACAGCGGGTTCATCCTTTAGAAGACCTGATCCGAACAGAGCGGATCCCCCATATCTGGTGTCCCGGCTGCGGGGTGGGAACGGTTTTTTCCGCATGCCTTTCCGCCATCAAGCAGACCGGCATCGAATACCGGAAATTCACCATGGTCTCGGGCATCGGCTGCTCGGGCCGGGGGGCCGGCTACGCGCGGCTGGATTCCTTTCACACCACCCACGGCCGGGCCATCCCCTTTGCCACGGGCATCAAGATGGCCAATCCGGAACTCAATGTCATCGTGTTTTCCGGGGACGGAGACCTGTTCGCCATCGGGGGCAATCATTTTATCCATGCGGCCCGGCGCAATATGGATCTTACGGTGATCTGCATCAATAATTTCATCTACGGCATGACCGGCGGCCAGGTGGCGGCCACGACCCCCCACAATGCCCAGTCCGCCACAACCCCTTACGGAAACCCGGAGTCGCCCTTCAATCTGCCGCTTTTGGCCATCGCCTCCGGCGCCACCTATGTGGCCCGGTGGACCATGATCCATACCAGGGATTTGACCGACACCTTTGCCGAAGCCATGGCCCATCGCGGCTTTTCCTTTATCGAGGTGCTGTCGCCGTGTCCCATCAACTATGTCCGACGCAATAAAGTCAAACTGATGGATCTGGTGAAGAAATTTCAGACCCACACCATCATCCGCAACGACGCGGATCCCCGGGATCTGGACCTGGATTTTGAAAAAGGGGTGGTTCTGGGCAAATTCGTGGACATCGACCGGCCCACGGCGGACATGCTCTATGAGGAAATCCGGAGGAGAAGGGCGGGGTAAAGGACAGATAAAAGTTTGAAGTGACTAAAGTTTCAAGTGAACTAAAGTTGTGGTGAATGCCTACGGCATTGTCAATTTTATAATAAAATGATTGCGCGGTTAGCGCAGTCCATAACTTTAGGCACTTTAGGTCACTTTAGATCACTTATAAACTTTTTACATAAGGTTGCTTAAAGAATGATAACAGTTCGCAATCTTCTGATAAACCAGGAAGAAACATGACCAACGCGCATAAAACCAAACGCCGGGAAATCATCGTCACCGGATTTGGGGGGCAGGGGATTATTCTGGCTGGAAAAATTCTGGGCATGGCGGCGGCCCTGGGGGACGGCCGGGAAAGCACCCTGGTGCAGTCCTACGGACCGGAATCCCGGGGCGGGGCCTGCGCAGT
>DYLE01000035.1 GCA_020722245.1 Desulfonema limicola | reverse complement strand
GTTAAATTAAAACCGGCAATGCCGCAGGCATTTACCTCAACTTTAGATCACTTCAAACTTTAGTCACTTTTCACTTTTTTCGGGCAGAGCCGAAGAACCCTGACCCGGCCCAAAGGACCAGGTTTTTCAAGATAAAATAAAACACCGGGGAGCGCCTTTCTTCGAATCAGGAACTCTTACCCACGAGGAAATCATAGGCCCTTTGTATCTCTACAAACTTTTCAGCCGCCAGCTCCTTAAACTCCTCCCCGAGATGGCTGACCCTGTCCGGATGATACCGTTTGACCGCCTCCCGGTAGGCGTTATGGATCTCCTCACTGCTGGCGCCCGGCTTTAGGCCGAGGATCTCATAGGGGTCCTTGGAAGCGGTTTTCGACCGGCCCTCAGTCCGGGTGTTTCCAGCCGGTTTCCTGCTTCCAAACAGAAGGTTTTTGAGTTGAACCACAAACCAGGGAAGCCTTCGGTATTTGAGGTAATAAATGAGCAGCCCGGCCAGAAACAGATCATCCAGCCGGCCGAAAATGGGAAAAACATCGGGCAACGCGTCGATGGGACTGACTAGATAAACAAGCACCAAAAGCGCTGCGAGTATGATCCACAACCCTGACATGAGCTACTGCACCGCCCTGTCCGGACATCGGGCATTCATCGACGTCATGAGCGCAGCGTTGCGGTCAAGCGCAGGGGATGCCGCAACAGATCCAGGGCGGATCCAATGGAGGGACACGCCACATCCGCAGAAAGAATTGTCTCCACGCAAGCGCCTTCCTCAAGGATCACCGCGATGCCGAGCCTGGATTCCTTCAACATCAACTGATCGTTTCTGCCGTTGCCGATGCTCACGGTGTGCTCGGCACCCAGTGCTTTGACATAAGCGAGCTTTCCGGCCTGCTGGTTTTCCACCGGCAAAACAGTTAGCCTGCATGGAACCCCTTCAAGCCCGGCCCTGGCCCTGCCAAAGGTGTCGGCCGTCAATACATGAAGGGTCAGGTCCTTTGATAATGCAATCAGGGCTTCCTTGACGCCCTCGATCAACACCCCGTCCACCGCCAGGGTGCCGTTATAATCCATCACCAGATGCTCAAGGTGCAAATCGCCGTATCCCGGAATTGAAATGTCCATCAAAAGGTTCTCCAGATGTCACTTCCACCTTATAAAAATCAGAGCCCCTGCCGTCATCCTGAAAGCAGGGGCTTTAAAACGCCCGGTTTAAAAAAAACCGTGCCAACAACCTGTCCGTCTGAAAGCGTTCCTTGACCGGATACTCAATCCGTCCAAAAACCGCCTATCGGTCGCAAAAAGGTGTACCTCGCCGGATCCATGACCATCACCTCAAAGGACTCATCCACATTCTGCCCCAGGGAGGAAAACGGCAAACACACAACAAATGAAGCCGAGCCGAGCACCAGAGAGGCAAAACCCATAGGCCTGGCGATCAGGCAATCCACGATCATGGCTGCCGGATCATTCTCTGTGGAAGAGGGCGATGAAAGACCGCCCAACGCAGAAGACGTAAACGGAATAAAAACAAAGACTACAATCATCGCCAAAATGCTATATCTTCTTATCTTGATCATGTCGACCTCCTTTGGTTTGCTGGCCACCTTGTTTTTTCAACATTAAACTAAACCTTTATGCAGCCCATGTCAAGCATGAAACAAAACATCCGGAGGCTGCGCCTCGAAGAAAGTAAGGATAAGATCAGGCGCATGAATAGGATATTTTTAGATGGCAATCCCGTTGACACCTATGGTATGGTTCAAACGTTTTAAACGGCCGAACGGCCCCTATCCTCATCGAGGCGTTTTCATGGCAAACCCTATCACCATTGCCGGCGGAAACATCGCGGGACTGTCCGCCGCACACCACCTGGCCCGCCGGGGCTGTCCGGTGAGGGTCTATGAAACCAAAATCTGGGATAAGCCCTGCGGCGGAGCCGTTACGATAGAATTTGCCGACTACCTGGCCCAGGAGTTCGGCATCTATCTTCACACCGGAAAATCCCCCCTTCCCCGCGTAAAATTCGGGTTTCAAAACGGCCGGTATGTGGAAACCCAGGGGCTGTTTATCATCGCATCCCGGTATGACCTTCAAAAAAAACTCATCGAATGCATCGGGAATGAACCGGGCGTAAACATTCAATTTAAGCACCTCTCAACAAGGGATCACGAGTTGTTTTCACCCCAGACCGTCCTTGCCACCGGATTTTCCGGTTTCACCCGGCAGGTGTTGCAAAACCACTGGTATCAGCAGGAGCACGCCCTGGCGCTAAAATATGAAGGTGTTCTCGACAAAGATTCCCGGATCGACGCGCACCTGATCGTCTTTGACAGCCGGTATAAGGGATACGGATGGGTTTTTGTCAAAGAACAAGGCCGGTATAACATCGGGGTCGGCGGCATGACAGGAAGAGCCGATCTGCAGCACCGGTTTGGTGAGTTTGTGGGTTTTATCGAAAAACAGTTTCACTGCCGGATCGAGCCTCTGCCGGTTCCTCCGCTGATGTGGAAAATCCCCATGGTGATGGAAAGCTGGAAAACCCCGGTATCTTTTTTCCGAAACGGGATCGAGTTCATCGGGGCCGGGGACGTGCTGGGGCTTGCGCATCCGGTCATCGGCGCAGGGATCGAACCGGCCTGGCAGTCGGGTTGGCTGCTGGGGGAAAGCTATGACCCGTCGAGCCAAAAGATCGATACGGTTCGGTACCGGCACCTGCTGAAAAAAAACCAGCAGCTCACCAGCCGAAAACCCATCGACATGCTGGTCTCCCGAATGCTCAGAAACCCCTCTATTCCTTACAAGGACGGGTTATCCTTTTTCCTGCTGAAACTGTTTAAACGCCCGACCATCAAGACTTTAAAAAGATACCCCTGGTTTGCCCTGGTCCACGACGGCAGGCGGAAAACCCGGTTTAGAGCTTCTGTGAATAAGCCGAGAAAGCCCAGATTTTATGAACCTGACACCAAACAGGAAAATGTTTAAAATTTAAAAAAGGGATGCGATGCATTCATATTTTAGGTTAGTCCTCAAAAGGCCCGTTCTTGTATTAATCCTGCTGTTTGCAACAACCGTGGCGCTTTCTTACGGAATACGCGACCTTCGGTTCAACAGCTCGGTCGAAGACTTTATGCCGAAAAACGATAAGGACTATATCAACTACACCAGGGTAAGGGATATTTTCGGGGACAACGACCGGTTTGTCATTATCTCCGTTTCCCATGAGGATCTGTGGAGCCCACCGGTCTTTGAACGCATAAACCAGCTTTTGACGGATATCGAAGAATACAAAGATTTCAATAAAGAAAAAGAAAAAAAACGGCTTGAAACCTTCAAGGAGCTGGCAGGCCGGGAGGACGTATGCCTGAAGGATATTTATGACCGGTTCTCAAATGACCCTGCGTTTATGAGGTTCTTGAAACGCAAAGCGCCACCTCAATTTGAACCGACCGAAAAGCTGACCGGGGACGCCCTCAGAGGCCTTGAAAAATTGATTCGTGACGGCACTGAGCTGAAACAAACTGAAATCATCGATACCGTCCTCTCCCCTTTTACCGCTGAAGACATCACTGGTAAAAATGACACCCTGGAAGCCTATGATCTCATCGAAGAGGATGATAACGGCGAAAGGATCATCCCCCGCACAGAAGAGGGGTTCGATCGGTTTAGAAAAAGACTGACCAGCAACCCCGCTTTTGAAAAAGGCCTTTATGCCCTAGACCCCCAGACCGGGGAGATCACCGACTTTGCGATTCTCATCAAATTTTCCGGCGCCACGGACAGGAGCTGGATCGTGGACGAAATAAACGACATCATCCACTCCTATGGAGATTTAAACATCATCATCTCGGGCGTCCCCTACCTAGACAAACGGTTTAACGATTACATCCAGCAAGACCTGAGCCGGAACGTTCCCCTGGTGATCCTGGTCGCAACCCTTGTCTTCTTTTTTAATTTCAGGTCCATTCGGGGGGTGTTTCTTCCGCTGATGACCCTTCTTCTTGCGGAACTCTGGACCTTCGGGCTGATGGGGCATCTCGGTTATAGAATAACGACCGTGGGAGGCACCCTTCCCCCGCTTCTGGTGGCTGTGGGAAGCTCCTACGCCATTCATGTCCTTAATCAATACTACGCGGATTTTGATCTGATCAGCGCCAGAGGGTACAAAGGCCTTGAGATCGCGATGGCCCACATTTCCACAACGGTTCTTTTGGCCGGCTTCACCACAATTGTCGCCTTTCTGACCTTTCTCACCAGCCAGGTTTCGGCCATGCTGGAATGGGGGGTGTTTTCCGCCATCGGAGTGGCTTTCGCGGTGTTTATTTCCATAACCTTTATTCCCGCAAGCCTGGTGCTCCTGCCGCACCGGTACCCCTCCTTAATCTCAAAAAAGAAACGCATGCGGAAAACCATGGTGGACAGGGCGCTTGTGCTCATTGTAAAGCTTACGGTCCTGCATCATAAGAAAGTGTATCTGGTCGTTGCGGTGATTCTTGGTATATCCATAGCGGGCATGCTGAGGCTCAATGTGGATACGGATATGCTCCATTACTTCAAGGACAACGATTCAGCAAAAACCGATGTCCATAAAATCGGCGACAAGTACGGTGGAGAGTGGGGGTTTAACATCACCATCGATTCCGGAAAACCCGACGGGGTCAAACAGCGTGATTTTCTGAAAACGATTGAAGGGGTGAGGCGCTGGCTTACGGCTGAGGCCAACGCGGATCTGAGAATCGGCCGGACGGACGCTTTTTCCGATTTTATAAAACGGATGCACATGGCCATGAACAACGATGATCTGAACTACTATAAAATACCGGAGAACGACGGCGATATTTTCGACTATCTGGAAATTTACAGCGGGGAGGACTCGGATTCAGACGGCAGGGTGGACGTGTTCGAGCCCTTTATCGATCCGGGTTTTCAAAAATGCAACATACTGGCCAGGCTGGCCACCAAATCAGGGCAAACCCTCGGAACCACCGAGACGAACAGGATCATGCGAAAAATCCGGGAGCACCTCGCCAGCAACCTTCCCGCGCCCTATACCTTCGAGGTGACCGGTTTTCCCATCATCAATTCCAGGCTTGCGCATTATATCGTATCCGGTCAGGTGCAGGGGCTTTTTTTGTCGGTGATCATCGTGCTGCTGGTGGTCATTGCGCTTTTCCGAAAACTCAAGGCCGGTCCTCTGGCCTCCATCGATATGGCGGTAACGATTATCGTAAACTTTGGCATCATGGGATGGTTCAACATCAGCCTGGACATGGTGACATCCGTGATCGCCGCGATCACCATCGGCATCGGGGTGGATGACACGATCCATTTTCTCAACCGGTACCGGTTTAATAAAAAAGAAAATATCAGCATTCCTGAATGCATTGAAAAAACGATTTACATGTCCGGCAAGGCGATCCTTTTTACCTCCCTTGCCCTGATCTTCGGTTTTCTGGTGCTTGTGACATCCCATTTTCTGCCCATGGTGCTGTTCGGGTTGCTTGTCTCGCTGACCATGGTAAATACCACCATCGGTTCCATTGTGCTGATACCAGCGGCAATCCGCCTCACCAAAATCGATCTTTCCCCTTCCTCGAGCTGCGAAAAAAGTTTGGAGTATGTAAAGGCAACGGATAGCAAGGGGTGAGCACTGCGTTCATTTTCTTTCGTTTCACATGCCCGCCGTTTCGAAATCCGCAAAATACGGAAAATGGTCCGATGGATATCTTCCGTCAATCTGATCGCAGACCACCTGAACATCTTCCACCCGAAACCGAAAGTCCGCAAGGATCCAGTCCATCCGCGCCAGCCTGGGAATCCCCGTAAACCCGTGATGGGTATAGGCCTCGGGGGTTTCGCTGCGTTTCAATACTTCCCAGGTGTCATACAGCCCTGTTTCCGGGGCGGTAAGCACATCGTGGACCGGTGAGGACGGGCCGTCATTGAAATCCCCCATGAGGATCACCGGCAGGTCCTGTTGGCCGACCCAGGAGGCGATGATTTTCGCCTGCTGGTAGCGCGCCTCAACCCCGACATGATCCAGGTGCGTCACCGCAGCAATAAAACTTTTTGCGGTGTTTTCGACTTTGAGTTCTGCATAGCTCAACATTCTCGGAAACGCGCTGTCCCAGTCCTTGCTCAGATGCACCTGGGGGGTTTTGGAAAGCCAGAAATCTCCGCCGTGATGAACCTGGAAACGATCTTTTCGGAAAAACAGGGTCGGGCACTGAAGCTTTTCGTCGGGCAATCTGTCCGGCAGAAACGGAAGGTATTGGGGCAGGTGTTCGCAAAGATAAGTCAGCTGTGGCCATCTTCCTTCCTGCGTGCCAAGAACATCGGGGGAATAACGCCGAATCACCGCCACCGCCATATCCCGGCGCAAGGACCAGGCGTTTTCGCCGTCTGTGTCGTTTTCAAACCGGAGGTTGAATGTCATCACCCGCATCTATTCGGCTTATCCCTTAAAAAATCTCGCGCGTAAACAACCCGGCCTAGGTTCAACGCAAACCGTTTACTGGCCCCATTAAGACAGCGCTCAGAAATCCGGCTTACACGCTTTTTTTCTTCAACCATTTAAGGATGCGATCGGCCACGGCCTGCCATCCGGCCTCAAGCATCATATCATGGGCCATGTTTGGAAAAATCTCCATCTCCGCCCCATAGGCGCGTGCCGTGGCCTCGATCTGGGCAACAGAAAAAATGGTATCGTCGGCGGCGCCCAGCACAAGCACCGGGGTCTTTACCTTTTTGGGTTTCGGCAGGTTCAGCCCCAGCATATCCAGATAAATCCGAAAGGAATCATCCTGAAGTTTGGAAAAATAACGCTTGACGGTTTTTTCCGGCATATCCGCTGAAAAAAACGCCTCCTGCGCAAGCTGGGGGGTAGCGACCACCGGAAGCATGGAGAACGTCAGATTGCACTTCAGAAAGGCCAGAGGGTGGCGGGAGAGAATCCGCATCGTGGTGGAAATCACACCCCGGGGCGGCACCGACGCCATCAGCACCGCCGCCGGGCATTTATGCGTTTCAATGTATTTTTGAACGATCATGCCGCCCATGGAGTGCCCCACCAGCACCGGCGGCTTTTCCAGTTCCTTCACCACCTGAGCCACATCAGCCACATAACCGGACACGGTAGTCCACCTCAGTTTCTCCCGCCCCTCGCTCTTTCCATGCCCCCTTAAACTGAGGGCATAAACGCGATAGCCATGATCGGCAAAATAGGGCAGGAAATGCTCGGCCCAGCACCAGGCCCCATGCCACATGCCGTGGACAAACAGGATGGGTGTGGAATGGAGCTTTTTTGAAGGTTTTTTCTCAATGACTTCAAGTTTCATCGCAAGGCTCCTGTTTGATCGTTTTTATGCATGATTCAAAAACACTTTCCTATTCTAAGGCCCCAAATGATAAGCATGGTTTTATTTTATCTTTAAAAAGTCCTTTATGTCAAATGCGGACAACCGCAAAAAAAATGATTGTTGAAGCCCTGTAACTTGTGTAACCTATCCAACCACAGGAGCAAAGAAGGGTATGGACAAGAAGGAAAACATGGAAACAACGGGGGCCTATGCATCCACAGGACCGCACCGGGTGCGGCTTGAGCAGTGGATCAGCTGCGCGCCGTTTGAACGGCTTTTAAACATGGAGATTGTCGAGGCAAAGGACGGGCATGCGGTCCTGACCATGCCGTTTTTTTATGATCTGGCCCAAGGCGCCGGCCTGATGCACGGCGGCGCCCTGGTCAGCCTGGCCGATACCGCGGTGGTCATGGCCATTAAAAGCCTGCTGCCGACGTAGACCCATTTTGCCACTGTTTCTCTAGAATCCAGGTTTCTCTATCCGGTCAAACAGGGCATGGTCACGGCAAAGGCTTCGGCTGACATCGAATCCGAAAAAACCATCACCGGCCAGGCCGTTGTGTATGATCAGTCAGATAGAGCAGTGCTGGAGTTTCATTCCAGGTTTAAAATCGCCAAAAACCCTAAAATCGATGAAAACCGATAAAATCAAACCAGGAAAACCATGATGGAATGCAAAAAAGAACAGAACCTGAAGTCCTGCAACTGCACCTATGAACCCTGCTCTCGAAAGGGCGTCTGCTGCGACTGCATCCGGTATCATTTAAAAATGCGCGAGCTTCCGGCCTGCTGTTTTCCCAAGGACGCCGAGGCCGGCTATGACCGCTCCTTTGAACATTTCGCGCGGCTGGTGCAAAGCAGGCGGGTCTGAAACCGCACCAGGGGTGATTCAAATACCATGACGAAAACCACGGTTTTTACGATCGCGGATCAAATCCTAACAGACAAAAAGTTTTCGGTTTCCCCGAAGGAGGCCAAAACCCTGGCCGGTCTGAAAGGAAAAAACATCCTCGACCTTATCTTCTGCGCCCACCGGATTACCGCCGCGTTTAAAAAAGACGATATCTTTACCTGCAGCATTCTTAATGCAAAATCCGGAAACTGCTCGGAAGACTGCGCTTTCTGCGCCCAATCCAGCCACCATAACGCGCAGATCGCCGTCTATCCCCTGTTAAGCCGGGCAAAAATGGTAAAACGCGCCAAGGAAATGGACCGGGTCCATGCCACCCACTTTTCCATGGTCACCAGCGGATACCGGCTCACCGACCGGGAGATCGATCGTATCTGTGAAACCGCCTTTGAGATCAAAAGCCAAACACAACTTAAGGTCTGCTGTTCCCTGGGCATGCTGAACCTGAATCAGGCCCGGCGGCTCAAGCAGAGCGGGGTTACCACCTACCATCACAACCTGGAAACCGCCCAAAGCTTTTTTTCGAAAATCTGCACCACCCACGCCTACCCCGAGGACATCGACACCATCCAGGCTGCGGCCTCGGCAGGTCTGAGGGTCTGCTGCGGGGGCATCCTCGGACTTGGGGAATCCTGGGCTCAGCGCATCGAACTGGCCTTCACCTTAAAAAAACTCAACATCCAAAGCATACCCATCAACTTCTTAAACCCCATTGCCGGCACCCCCCTTCAAGACCGGCCCCTGATGCCCCCTCTGGAAGCTTTAAAATGCATCGCCCTGTTCCGGTTCATTCACCCCAGTGCCGATATCACCATCTGCGGCGGAAGGGAACCCGCCCTTCGCGACTTCCAGTCCTGGCTGTTTCTATCCGGCGCAAACGGACTGATGATCGGAAACTATCTGACCACGCAAGGCCGGGATATTTCCATGGATCTGGATCTGATGGATGCCTGGCGGTCTTTACGTAAACCGTAAGCATCAAAAAATATTTATTTACTTGCCAACCCCTTGCTGAAAAGCTATAGTGGTCTTGAGACCTTGCCTGCCTGGGCGGTAAAAAATTGACCGCCCGCCGGGCAATCAAAAAAACGCCGCAGACAAAAACAAGAAAGCAGAGCCATGCCCAGATATAAAAACATCCTTTTGGTTTATCCCCGGGTGCCGAGCAACACCTACTGGAGCTTCAAATACGCGCTGAAATTCATCCGCAAAAAAAGCGCCATGCCGCCCCTCGGGCTGATCACCCTGGCCGCGCTGTTTCCAGAGGGCTATGACCTCAAGCTCGTCGACCTGAACATCGAACCGCTTGAGGATAATGATATCCTCTGGGCGGACGCGGTCTTCATCTCCGCCATGATCGTACAGCAGGAATCCATGAGGGAGGTCATCTCCCGCTGCAACCGGCTTCACAAAAAAGTGGTGGCGGGCGGTCCCTATGCAAACTCCAGCCACGAGGAAATAGACGGGGTGGACCACTTTGTCCTCGGCGAGGTTGAGGACACCTTTCAGGGTTTCCTGGACGATCTGGAAAACAATACAGCAAAAAAAGTCTACCCGCCTCCGCCCCATCCGGACATCTCATGCGCCCCGACCCCGCGGTTTGACCTTTTAAACCTCAACGCCTACGGATCCATGTCGGTCCAGTACTCGCGGGGCTGCCCTTTTCATTGCGAGTTCTGCGATATCTGGACGGTTTACGGAAACACCCCGCGCCTTAAATCCGCGGACGCCATGATTGCGGAGTTCGACGCCCTTTACCGGATCGGCTGGCGGGGCCCAATTTTCATTGTGGATGACAACTTTATCGGAAACAAGAGGCGGCTCAAATCCGAGCTGCTTCCGGCCATAAAGGCTTGGCAGCGATCTCACGACCACCCGTTTCATTTGTATACCGAAGCCAGCATCAACCTGGCCGATGACGAAGAGCTCCTCACCGCCATGCGCGAGGCCGGTTTCAACCAGGTGTTCGTGGGAATTGAAACCCCTGACACCGAAGGGCTTAAGGAAACCGGCAAGCTTCAGAACCTGAAAACCGACTTGAGGGAATCGGTGCGCCGGATTCAGCGCCAGGGCATCGAGGTGATGGCGGGGTTTATCGTCGGGTTCGACACCGACAAGGAAGATATCTTCAACCGACAGATCGCCTTTATTCAGGAGAACGCCATTCCCAAGGCCATGATCGGGCTGCTCAACGCTCTGCCCAACACCCGACTTTACCAGAGGCTGAAGAAGGAGGGAAGGATTCTAAAGACCTCACTCGGCAACAACACCCACAACCTGACCACCAACTTTAAAACCATCATGGACGCAGAAAAGCTCAAGGAAGGCTATAAAAAAATCCTGGCCCATATTTACGATTTTAGATTAAAAAATTACTTTCAGCGCTGCAACAAACTCTTCGATAACATGGAGCATCGGGAGTTCTTTCAACGCAACATCCGTTGGGCGGAAATCAAAATATTTTTCAAATCCATTCTTCAGCAGCCGTTCACCCCTTACGGAATTCAGTATATCAAGTTTGTCGTAAGAAACCTGATCAAGCACTTCGACATATTCGGCGAGGTGATCAGCTACAGCATCGTGGGACACCACTTCCACCGGATTACCCGGGAAACCCTTAAGATGGATAAATTATCCTCAGCGCTGGATGAAAAATACCGCTGCTTCAAAGCACTGGTGGACAGCTATTCCAAGGAGCTGATGGACAATTCAAGGAAAAACATCCGGTATGTGGCAAAGCTGTGGAAAACAAAAATTAAAATTTTAAAACAGATGCAGACGAGAATTAACAAAATTCATCATGATTTTCGATACGATCTTACCCGAAAGTATATCGACCTCTCCAATAAAATGGGGGAGCTGCTCAACGGTTTTGAACAAAAGGCCATAGCCGCCGCCTAAACGTCCGCGCTCCTTGCAACAGGTCTGAAGACTGAGGTAAGGACTCCAAAACCATGCTCCAAGCCCTACCCTGATGAATTCTCCTTGACAAGAGGGATAAACCCGGATAGGGTTCCATCATCTGTTGGAAACGTATTATTGTATTAAATGATGGGAGCAGCGCGGGCCTATGGATTTTAATCTCACCAAATCTCAAAAAGAGATCAAAAAGGCGGCATGGGAGTTTGCAAAGGGCGAGTTCGACAAGGACCTCATCATAGAGCTTTCCAAGAAGCAGGAGTTTCCGAAAAAGATCCTGAAAAAAGCCGGAGAGCTCGGGTTTATCGGCATCCATTTTCCCGAAGCCTATGACGGCGGCGGAATGGGGCTCTTTGAAAACCTGATTGTGGGGGAGACCTTTTGCACCCGGGATTCCACCCTGGGTACGGCCCTGATGCTTTCCGGTTATGGAGCGGAATGCATTTTTCTGTTCGGGGATGAACCCCTCAAGGAAAAATTCCTTCCCCCGGTCATCGAGGGGAGGGTCATCTCAACGGGTGCTTTTTTGGAGCCCGGCCTGGGGTATGAGATTCGAAAGATCCACACCACGGCGGTCAAAAACAACGGCCAATGGATCATCAGCGGCAAAAAAACCTTTGTGCCGTTTGGTGAAACCGCCGGGTATTACGTGGTGCTTTGCGAAACCGATACGAACGCCGATCCAAAAGCAGACGGCATGTCCATGATCCTGGTGGAAGCCGGCACCAAAGGACTCTCCGCGAAGGACATGGGCGACAAGCTCGGGGGTCGGATGATTCCCTTTGCCGATGTCGCCTTTGAGGAGGTCCGAGTTCCCGAGTCCAACCTGATCGGCAAGCCGGGCAAGGGATACAGCCAGGCTCAAAAATTTTTCGACCGGAACCGAATACAGATCGCCGGCCTTGCCCTGGGTACGGCCCAGGGGGCGTTTGACCGGGCCCTGGACTATGTCAAGCAGCGGGAGCAGTTCGGCAAAAAACTCGCCCAGTTCCAGGTCACCCGGCATAAAATCGCCGATATGGCCACAAAGATAGCGGCCGCGAGATTCACCGCCTATCACGCGGCCTGGCAGTTTGACAACGGCGAAGCCTCGTCTCGGCAGGCGGCCATGGCAAAAATGATCGCAACCAACTCCGCAATGGCCGTTTCCGATGAGGCGATTCAGCTTTTGGGCGGATACGGCTACATGACCGAATATGAGGTGGAGCATTTCTACCGGGACGCCAAGCAGGCGGAAATTTTCCAGGGCACGCCGTCGGCGCTGCGGGATGTCATCGCCGATGAAATTATCGGAAAACTGAAATAAAAGGGCGCTACAAAAGGTCCAATGCCTGACCCGCCTTGAAAAACAGGGCGTGTGAAAAAGCGGATCTTTTGCAACGCCTTCAGGAATGGGGGTATCACGCATGGAAATTCTGCAATATACGGAGGAACATCAGCAGTTCCGGAAAAAGGTTCGGGCGTTTGTGGAAACCGAGGTCACCCCGTATGCGGACCAGTGGGAAAAAGATCACATCGTCTCCAAGGAGGTCTGGAAAAAAACCGGGCAGGCGGGTTTTTTGTGCACATGGGTTCCTTCTGAGTACGGAGGGATGGGAAAAGACTTTTTGTATTCGGTCATTGTGGCCGAAGAGATGACCCGGAGCAACCAGACCGGTCTGGCGACAATGCTTCACAGCGACGTCGTGGTTCCCTACATCGCCTCCTTCGGATCCGAGGAAATAAAGAAAAAATACCTTCCCGGATGCGTGTCGGGGGACATCATCACCGCAGTGGCCATGACGGAGCCGGATGCGGGAAGCGACCTGGCCGGAATACGCTGCACCGCCGAGGAGGAGGGTGACGAGGTCGTCTTAAACGGCGCAAAAACCTTTATCTCAAACGGCATCAACGCCGATCTGGTCATTGTAGCGGCCCGGGATCCTGCTGAAACCAACCCTTATAAAGCCATGTCCCTCTACCTGGTGGAGGACGGCACCCCGGGGTTCAAACGGGGACGCCACCTGGATAAGATGGGTTTTCACAGCCAGGACACGGCGGAACTTTTCTTCACCAACTGCCGCATCCCTAAAAAAAACCGGCTTTCCGAAAAAGGGGCGGGGTTTATCATGCTGATGCAAAAGCTCCAACAGGAACGCCTGATGACGGCCATCGGTGCCGTCGCCGCCTCGGAGCTGATCCTGGAATGGACGATCAACTTCTGCAAAAAAACAACGGATGCCGACGGCAAGCCTCTTTCCAAGTATCAGGCCAATCAGTTCGCCATCGTGGAAATGTTGACCGAGGTCAAGCTGGCCAGAACCTTTCTGAACAAACTGATCGCCGAACACATGGCGGGGGAACAGGTGGTGATCGAAACCTCCATGGCCAAGTACTGGACCACGGAGCTGTCCAAGCGGCTGACCCAGCGCTGCCTTGATCTTTACGGCGATTTCGGGATTATGGAGGCCTGTCCGGTGACCCGGGCGTTTCGAGACCTGCGGATCATGTCCATCTTCGCCGGCACCAACGAAATCATGAAGGGGATTGCGGCAAAATTTATGGGGCTCTAATCCCCGGCCCGGCTTAATCGCATTGTCAAGGATGAATCATGGACCGGTTACTCGCCATACTGATGTGCCTGGTCGGTTGCTTATCCGCCTGCAACCTGCGCGACCCCCTTCCCCACAGCTTTGAGGTCTCCTCCGCCTGCCGTTGCGTGCGGGTGGCCGACGGCCCCGAGGATTTTGCCCTGGATCTATGGAACGGACCGCCCCGGCTGTTGATTTCCTCCCATGACCGCCGGCATCCAGAAACATCGGGCGGCATTTATTTTTTGGAAATCGACACCGAAAAAACGGGCGAACTCCCGCGCATCGGAGAACCGTCGTCCATCAAAGCCTTCAAGCCCCATGGCGTGGATATTCGGCATACGGAAAGCCGGACCCTATTGTATGTGATTATCCATGACCCCTACGGCCGAATGGAACGCTCGGAAAACGCCGTTGTCATCTATTCGGTGGAGAAAGATTGCCTCAACTTCGTCCAACTGCTCGAGGACGAGCGTTGGCTCTGGTCGCCCAATGATTTGTCGGTGCTGCCGTCCGGGGAGATCTACCTGACCAACGACTACCGGGGAAGATGGGACCTGTATTTTCGCCGAAAGGTGTCTGAAATCGCCTACTACGACCCCGAGACCGGACAATGGTCAAAGGCGGCGGAGAAGATCGCCTTTGCCAACGGCATTCTCGCCGAAGAAAAACGGGTGTTTGTGGCCGCCACTTTAGGGGAAAAGGTTTTCGAGTTTCCCCGCAACAGCGACGGCACTTTAGGGGAGGGAAAGGCCATCATCCATCTCAAGGGGCCGGATAACCTGATGCGCCAGGGATCGTATCTTCTGACTGCGGCCCATTTTGACGACCTGGCGTTTATGAAGCACAGCAAGGATGCGTCGGAGCATTCCCCCTCGGTGGTATTTCGCCTCCATCCGGATCATCAATACAAGGCCGCCGTGTTTGTGGATACCGGTGAGGTCATCAGCGCCGCTTCCACGGCGATGGTTTACGGGGAACGGCTGTATATTTCACAGGTCTTTGATCCGTATATCGTCATCTGTCAAGTGCCCAAGCACCTGTTTTAAAAAAACAGGGATATAAAAACACTGAAAAAAGGCCTGCGCAAGTTTCATGTCCTTGATGCATCAGTAAAAACTCGAATATGAGCGAGATTAGGGCACCTCTCTGCCGGATACAAAAAACTACTACCAGAATTTTGCATTAATTTTATTAATTTCCGTGCAAGAAATTTTTTGCACGAACATTTTTATAATATTTATCAAGTTGTTAAAAAGGCATTAAAAACATACTCCTTGTGGATGGCTTATTTCATTAGGGCTTATGGTAACTCTGCAAAACCGGTATTAATCAGTGTTCGCGTGCATCAGAAAAAGAATTTTTTTCCATCTGCTAAAAACGCTATAAATTTTTAATCCTGCTCAGCTTAATATTAATGGGGTTTCGCAACCTATCAAGGACTAAACAGCGAAAAGCAAGCTGACCGCCATCGTCAACGCGCTCGGCCAACATCCCCAAACGATTACCATCTCCGAAGTAAAACAGGAGTTTCGGGGATAAACCCCGCACTTGGCCGTAATGCCGCGTAGATTAAAGGGTTAGGGCGCAGAC
>DYLE01000034.1 GCA_020722245.1 Desulfonema limicola | reverse complement strand
AACATGGATAACATGAATTTACTTAATTGTAAAGTTTATTTTTTAACAATTCCTTTGGGGCGGGTTATATCGAGTTCCTTCCATTTGCTCAGATCGGAAGATGCCAGGGGGATTCCACTGGACGAAAGCAATTGAAAAAGCACGCGGCCCGTGCCTTGCGACTCCGCCTCTCGGGCAAACTCGGCCTGAAGCGCTTTGATGCCGTGTTCCCGGTAAAGCGTCACGAACTCCTTCGATTCGTCCAAAAGCTCGTGGTCCGTCTGGGCCTGGAGCCGCAGCGCGAGAGTCACATAAACGACCAGGAACACCGCCACGGAAAGGGCGCTGAATACGCCAAGATACCAAAGAGTCAACCGGAAGGTTGTCGTCCGTAAGAAGCTACGCCCGCTCTTCCAGAACATATCCGACTCCCCGCACTGTGTGGATAAGATCGTTTCCGAAGGGGCGGTCGACCTTGTCCCGCAGCCGACACACGCGAGATTCAACCACCGTGGTCCGAGGATCGAAGTTGTAATCCCAAACGTGCTCCATGATCATCGTCTTCGATACGACCCGGCCCACATTCCTCATCAAATACTCCAGCAGAGCGAACTCCTTGGGTTGCAAATCTATCGAAACGCCGTCCCGAAAGACCTTTCGCCTCACCAGATCCATTTCGAGTTTGCCGACGGAGAGTAACGTCGGTGCGTCCTCTCGGGTAGCCCTTCTTATGAGAGCCTGAAGACGCGCGACCAGCTCCGAGAAAGCAAACGGCTTGACCAGGTAATCGTCGCCGCCTGCCTGCAACCCCTTGATGCGGTCATCCACTGAACCCTTGGCGCTTAAAACGATAACCGGGGTATGAACCTTGTTTCGGCGCATCTCGTCAATCAGGGCCAGCCCGTCCAGTTTGGGCAGCATGATATCGATCACCGCGGCGTCATAAGGTTCCGTCAAGGCGAGATGAAGCCCGTCTTCGCCGTCTGAGGCAAGGTCCACGGCGAAGCCTTCCTGCCGTAATCCCTTGGCAATGAATTGCAGGGTTTGTTTGTCATCTTCAACGACAAGAATTCTCACGGCGCATCTCCCCTTGCCGATTGTTCGGCCTGTTGCTGATAAGTCACGCCGAAGATGGTGTCGCCCAGCCATTTCTTGAACGACGGGTTGTCGCTGAACTGCTTGAACAGCTCGGTGTGGTCGGACAAGAGGTCGATCATGACGCGCTGTAGCGTTAATCGAGCCGTTCCGATATCCACTTTGGATCCCGGCGACAGTCGAGTACAGCTCGAACGCGCGCAACACCATCCTCAATGCGGTAGTACACTGCATAAGGAAACCGCTTAGAAATGAGGCGATAATAGCCGTTGTGGATAGCATGAATGCCCCCTAAAGTCGCAATGATTGAATATCAGACCACAGTGAATCAAGGAAATAGTCACCAAGACCGTCGGCCTGTCGTTCATAGAAACGAAACCCGTCTGCTAAGTCAGCAGTTGCCTCATCAAGGACTTGAACCCTCATTTGAGTTGTTCCCTCACAGCTTTCTTGGCTTCAGCAATATCCAAAAAATGTGAGGTCCCTTCGGAGATGCGCTTTTCTCGGGCGCATAATACATCTGCATGCCAGGATGGGGAGGGTATATTCTCTGGTGTACCTGCAAGGTCAGCCCAAATTTCTTCTATCGCCTGTAACTTGTCCTCGACGCTCATTTGTTCCAATGGAATGCTAAAATGCATGATAATTCTCCACTTATGTTTTGGTAATTTCAGTTTGATACAACCACAGTAAATTTGATATAACTATTATAAATTATTGTACCTTATACCCTAATTTGTAAAGGGTTTTCCGATCTACTCAATTTTTCATGACAAAAAAGGCAAGTTTTATGTTTGAAGGAACAGCGGTTTTGTCGTTTAAAAATTTTCTAAAAAAAGAGTGAAATACTCACGAAATGCTTCGAATCTCGATGACCTTTACCTCGTCATTGATCTCTGCATAGGCAAAGCGGCCGCTTCGCAGCATTCCCGGGTTGATGATATAGGTCGGTCCGATCCGGTCGATCCCTGCGGATTCATGGATATGACCGGTAAAGCATACCAGGGGAGTGTTTTCTTCGATGAACCCGCGCACCGAGCGGCTGCCCACATGATTTCCGGAAAACAGGCGGTCGCAGGCGGTCCGGTAGGGCGGCTGGTGGGAAACAAGAACCATGGGGAGACCGAGAGGGACCTGGGAAAGCCCGTGATTCAGATGCTGCGCCATGTCCTCTTCGGAGCATTCATTGGGGGTTTGAAACGGGGTGGTGAGGGACCCGCCCAGACCTACAAAACCGACGCCGTCAATCGCCATGCCCCTGCCGTGAAGGTTTACGCCCTGCCGATCCAGGAAAACATCCACCCCGGGAAAATCGCAGTTACCGGGAACAGCCAGCACCCGAGAAGCCCGTTGGATCACCGGAAGCATGACCTGCTCCGCCTCTGCCTCCCCGCCAAAATTCGTGATGTCGCCGGCGAAGACAACCAGGTCTGCCCGGCACAGGATATCGGCCAGAGTCCTCAACGCGGCAACACTGCCGTGGACATCCGTCACGCCGATGATGATCACCGTATTTCACCCCATCGCGACTATCTTTTGGACCGCCGCTGTTCGATCCGACTGAGCGCCTCCTGAATCAGCGCAAAATGCCGGGATTGGCTTCGGCTCAATTTTTTTAAATAATCCGCCGACGCAGACCCCCCGATCCTTCCCAGCAGGGGGATGGCGTTTTTTAAAATTCCTTCCTGTTCCTCGGATCCGACGGCCACCCGCTTCAGCAGTTTCATCAGCCCTTTCTCGCGCTCGACGATCCCTCGCAGCGCTTTTAAAACCTCCGTTTCCACCCGGATCTTATCCGGAATATCGGGCATGGCGGATAAAGCGCTGATCAGGCTCGCCAGGTTTTTCATGTGCGCGGAGGCCTGGGCTTTATCGACCGGCACCGGTGCGGAAAGCCTTTGAAGGATATCGTTCATGGCATCTTCCGAAATGGGGGAAATCATCCCCAGCAGCTTTACCGCCCGCCACCGGATCTTGGCCTCGTTGTCAAACAGGGCCTTGATCAGCAGCTCCTCGATATCCATGGGCCGCAACTCCGCGGCGGTGTTGAGGGCTTCGTCGCGAAGCCGGATATCCGCATGCCCCAGAAACCTTCGAACCGCCTCAAAGTCCATCTGATTCCGGCTGACCTTTCGAAGCAGCATCATGGCGTTCCGGTGGATGTACCATTCCCGATTCTTGTCGTTTAAAACCCGAAGCACCCATTTCCGCGCCGGCTCCCCCTTGGCGACGAGGAGCTCAAAGGCCGTCTTACGGGTTTCCTTGTCCTTACTCTCAAACAGAACGCGGGACAACACCTCCACGCCCAAAACGCCCAGGCCCTCGATGAACCCTTCAAACGCCTGGCGTTGCGGCTCCTCCACGGCGCCGCAGGCAGGCACCAGATCATCCACCACATGCATAAAAACAAAGGCGATCAGCAAAAACGCCAAATCCTCCGCGCCGGTTTCCATGAGGTAGGCGTAATTCTTGATCTGTTCCTGGGTCTGGGCCTTGACCGTTTCAACCACCTGAGGGGAATGCAGGGGCTTGAGCTGCGATGCCTGCTTTATCAAAACGGATATTCGGAAAAGCAGTTCCCAATCCCTCTGCTCGATAAAAACAGGCACGATCCGCCGGAAGCATTTGAGGTACACCAGGGCGTCCTCCGGGGAGTTGAGATGGACGACCCGGTCGGCATACGCTTCGATATGGGTTTTGATGTCTTCGGCCAGGTTGCCGGTGCTGATCATATACCTAACCTCCGGCGGCAGGTCTTCAAAGACAAGGATCCCCTGCTTGTAAAGCTGCTCCAGAAACTGCCGGGCCCCGGGGACCTTCTCAAGGATCACCCGGCCTGAGATCAGTTTGAGAATCCGTTTGATTCCCTGAAGCCTCTGCTCGATTTGGGGGCTGTCCGGGTTCTCGGCTTTAAGCTTGTTCAGGTACTCCAGCTCCTTAAAGGTCAGCTGGGAGGTGGCGATCAGCATCTCGGATGGAAAGGTATGAAGGACGATCTCCTCCACCTCGCCGGGTTCTATTCCCTGGACGGTTTGCGCGATGAGATAGCAGTTGGTTAAAAAATCGTTCAGGTAGCTCGGATGATTCAACGGCCGAATGATGTCCTGCATGGTTTGACGCTTCAGTTTCTTGACCGCTTCCGATGAAACCCCCTTGAACATGGGCATGATCCGAAGGTCCTTGGCAAGGCGGTTGATGGCCATCTCCACCCGCCAGGGGAGCTTCGTCTCCAGAGAAACGATGTCATCAAGGAATATGGTTGAGATTTCAGTGATGCCGCCTTCCACCAGGGCGTTGGTCAGGTACTCCCCTTTTTTTTCAAACTCCTTGTGATCCACTCGAGGATCGCTCATGATATCAATAAACCGGTCGAAGTGCTCCGGCGTGATGTCCCGCTTGATGGTGAAGCTGAGCAGCTCCCGGCGATCAAAATAATCATCGAGCTTCGGTACAAACAGCTCGGCGACCCTGGTGCCCACCAGGGCCTTGGCGCTCACCGGTTCATTCAGAATGCCGGTGATCATGATATCCGAGCCCTCCCGCGTCCGTTGGACCGCAACCCCCAACTCGTTGCACTCACCGGCCACCGTGACAAACTCCTCCAGCAGTCCCAACTTGGCTCTTTGAGACCCCGGATGGGCCGGATCATAGTACCCGCTTCGGGCCATGGCCTTGGCCAGATTCATGATAAACTGGGCCACCGGCTCAGCCTTTTTCCGTTCCTCGGGGGTAAGCTTCTTTTCTTTGACAACAGCTTGCGCCGGGGCCTGGGTCTCCTCCTGCGGACCGGCCTCCATCTCCTCCTGGGAAACGATATCCCTGATGGATTCAAGGGAAAACATACTGGAACCGGCTTTTTCAACGGCCGCATCCGCAGGATAGCCCTTCGGCCCCTCGTCCGGAAACACCCCGGCGGCGGCCGGCGTTTCAGACGGCAACGGGCCTTCGGGTTCCTCGATCCCGGCAGGACTGCTCGGTTCTTCCGGCGAATCCGGCGGCAGGGAGCGTTGATCGGTTTTCTTCCCGGCGGCCGCATTATCCAGTTCAGACAAGACCGACGAAACCTCCCCTTGAATACGGACCTCCATTTTACCCGAATCACCGGACCCTGCCGCCACCACGCCTTCGATTAAAAAAATCTTCTGGTTGACGGGAATGATCAGTTTTAATACCACGCGGGCACCGGCGGGCAGAGAATCCGGGGAGGACAAAAAAATCCGGCCGGACTGCATCTCGGCGCGAAACCGGGAAAACCGCTCGGCGGATGAAAACCGGATAAGAATCACTTCTTTTTTCATGTTCATCGGTAACCTGCCGGTTGCGGATTCTAAATTCTGATAATGCGCTTATACCATATTTTCAGCAGAAAAGCACATCCAAAGATTTTGAAGCGGGTCATGTTTTTATTTGACACGGATTCCTGCAAAAGGTATTTTTGATGCACATTCACCCTCAACCCGTTGATGTTCGAACGCAGGCCGTAAACCCATGAGAAACATCGCCGGAAAGGCGCTGACCGCGGCATGGCTTGTCCTGGTTCTGGTGGCAGGACCCGTGCATGCGGCGGATATTCGAAAGCCCGTATACGCGGGGAAGTTCTATCCTGAAAAGGCGGAGGAGTTGACCGCGCAGATCGACCGCCTTACCCTCACCGCGCAAAAAACTCAAATCCAGCTTCCTGTGAACAGGCCCCTGAAGGCCCTGATCATGCCGCACGCCGGGTATATCTATTCCGGGCTCACCGCCGCCCACGCCTACCTGGCGCTGAAAGACAGGCGATTTAAAAAAATTATCATTATCGGGCCGGATCATCGGGTGGGGTTTACGGGCTGCGCCGTCAGCGACGTGAGAGGGTATGAAACCCCTCTGGGCACGGTTCTGCTTCATCCGGATGCCGCAGCGCTGCGCCGGGAGCATCCGGAGCTTTTCCATTCTGAAAAAATGTCGGACCTCACGGAACACGCCATCGAGGTGGAGCTCCCCTTTCTGCAGCGCTGGCTCTCCGGTTTTGAAATCATCCCCATCGTGACAGGGTCGGTAGATCCTATGCGCTGCGCCGAGGCCATCGACGCGATTTTAGATGAGGAAACCCTGCTCGTTGTGAGTTCGGACCTTTCCCATTACCTCCCCTACGCCGAAGCAATGAAAAAAGACAGCCTCACGATTCAGGCGATATTAAACCTGGACGCAGAGGCGCTGTCAGAAAGTTCAAACAGCGCCTGCGGAGCCGCCGGGATTGAGGTCCTCATCCACCTGGCCCGCAGCCATCACTGGCAACCCATACTGATACACCGCTCCAACAGCGGAGACACGGCCGGACCCCGACAGAGTGTTGTCGGTTACACGACCATCGCATTTTACGGAGATTCGCCCATGAACGATTCACAGCATTCAAGCTCCCTGACCCAAGAGCAGGGGGAAGTCCTGCTCAAACTCGCCAGAAAGACCATTGCGAAAAAACTGGGGATGGACGCGGAAAACACGCAGGAACCCGATCCTCAAGGATTCAAGGAAATCTTCCAGGCGCGGCGCGGCACCTTTGTCACTCTCAAAATAAATGATCAGCTGCGCGGCTGCATCGGGAATCTCAACCCGGATAAAACCATCCTGCAGGGCGTCACGGATAACGCGATCAATGCGGCCTTTCACGATCCCCGCTTTCCCCGCCTGGACCAAAGCGAACTGGAAAAGGTAACCATCGAGGTAAGCCTGCTCACCGAGCCCCAGCCGCTGGAGTTTAAAGACCCCGAAGACCTGCTGGCCAAGCTCAGGCCGGATATCGACGGGGTGATCATTCGAAAGGGGTTCCATTCGGCCACCTTTCTGCCCCAGGTGTGGGAGCAGCTTCCCGATAAAAAAACCTTTCTAAGCCATCTCTGCATGAAGGCCGGCCTGCCGGCAGATGCCTGGCAGTCGCCCGGTCTGAAGGTCATGACCTACCAGGTGCAGTATTTTGAAGAAGCGCATTGAGCGGCAAATCGCCTCTGTGGTCATCGCCACCGGGGTTTCATCCGTCGTCACCCAGCTGCTCGTCATTCGGGAGTTTCTAAGCCAGTTTCAGGGCAATGAGTTTGTCATCGCCCTGATCCTGTTCAACTGGCTGCTGCTCGGCGGCATCGGAACCCTTCTTGCGGGAGCAGCCGGCAAAAAGGCCGGGCCGGGCCGGCTGGCATGGATCTCCCTGGCCCTTGCCGGTCTCTCTCCGCTGGAGCTTCTGGGAATAAGGGGTTTAAGGGAGACCTGCTTCATTCACGGCAGCGCTGTTGGTTTTTATCCCACCCTGGCTTTCAGCTTTTTAACGATCGCGCCGTATGGGCTGCTGCTCGGGTTTGCCCTCCCCTACAGCCTCGCTACGGCCAGAAACCTTCTTCCGGCATACACCGGCACCCGTATCTACATCACCGATAACATCGGGGACGTGCTCGGGGGGGCGCTGTTCTCCTTTGTGCTGGTGCTTCTGGTCTCTCCCCTGCAGGCGGTCTTGATCGCCAACCTGCCGCTTCTGGTTGCCGCCTGCTGGATTCACCCTTCCCCGCTCTGGTCCAGGTCCTCCATAGCCCCCATGGCCCTGTCCGCCCTGGTCCTGCTTGCGGCGGGCGCGGCCGTTGAAAAATCAACCCTTGTTTTAGCCGGAAAGCAGCTGGCCTACTACCATGAATCCCTCTACGGCCGGATTGAAGTTTTCAAGGACCGGGAGCAGTACACCCTGGTGTTGGACGGCAAGCCCATGTACAGCAGCGAAAATACAAACATCGCCGAAGAGACCGTGCATTACCCCCTGTCCCAGCCCAACCGGGTCAACACGGTTCTGATGATATCCGCTGAAGGAGGGGTTATGACCGAAGCTGAAAAATACCATCCTGAAAGCGTTGATTACCTCGAAATCGATGCAGCGCTCACGGACGCGGTATTTCAATTCGGCCTGATTAAAAAAATACCCGGCCTGCATGTGATTCACCAAGACGGCCGAGCCTACCTCAAAAAAACAGATAAAAAATACGACGCCATTCTTGTCAACCTGCCGGAGCCCGACACCTTTCAGGTCAACCGGTTTTTTACGGATCGTTTTTTCATGCTGGCCAAAAACCGTCTTGAGCCGGGCGGTATCCTCTCCTTTTCGGTGGAGGGGTATGCGAATTATTTAAATGACGCCCAGATCGAAAAAATTTCTTCTTTGTATCGGACCGCCCGGCTTCACTTCGCGCATGTGCTGATGCTGCCCGGGCAAAAGGTCTTTTTTCTATGCGCAGATTTTCCTCCAAGCACCGACATTCCAAGGCGGCTTGACGAAAAAAAAATTGAAACCGGCTATATCAGGGGTTTTTATTACGGAAACCTCACGGATGATCGCATCGCCGCATTACACCGCCGAATAAAACCCGACGCCCCTCTTAATCGGGATTACGCCCCGCAGCTGATCCGGCTGATGTTTTCCGATTGGTTCGCCAAATTTTCGACCTCTCCCAAGGGGTTTATCGCTGTCACTGCGCTGCTTCTGACCCTCTATCTTTTTTTTATCACGCGGGAGGAATTGGTTTTGTTTTCCACGGGGTTTATGGCCATGGGAAGCGAAATCCTGGTGATATTTGCTTTTCAGATGTTTTTGGGTTATATTTATTTTCAAATCGGATTGATTGTGACGGTTTTTCTTGCAGGCCTGCTGCCCGGCGCGGTTTTCGGGGAATCGTTGCGCCGTCGCAGCCGGATGGTCCTGCTTCTTGGCGACGGGACGCTTATCGGGCTTTTGATTCTGTTTATTGCTGCGGTTATTTTTATGGGCGACCGGTTGCCCATGACCGCTTACCTGCTGTTTGGGTTTGCCGTGTCCGTCGCCTGCGGCTGCCAGTTCCCGGCCGCGCTGTATCTGCAGGGGAGCGGAAAACCCGCGGCGATTCGTGCCTTTTCCTCGGACCTGATCGGAGCGGCCTTCGGCACCCTGATCACCAGCGTTGTTCTGATCCCTTATGCGGGAATCGCCTGGACCGCCGTGGCCCTGATTTTATTAAAAACCATCAGCTTCATCGTAACCCGAACCGGTCATGACAAACCTTTCTAGAAGACAGTTTCTGGTATCGGGCGCTGCGGCGCTTGGAACCGCCGCCTTTGCCCCTGAGGCGCTTTGCGCCGTAACCGAATGGACCGGCGCAAAATCCCTCCCCGCCGACATCACCGGGCATATCTTTAAAAACGACAGCCCGCAAAAACCCTGGAAATGGTCCAAACCGGGATTCAGCTACCACACCATGCCGAAAGACGTGGTGGTCTGCGAAATATGCCCCCACGGCTGCGTTCTTGAAAAAGGGGACCGGAGCATCTGCCGCTCCAAGGTCAACATCAACGGCGTCCTATACACCCTCACCTACGGCAACCCCTGTTCGGTGAATATCGATCCCATTGAAAAAAAACCCCTGTTTCATTTCCATCCCAAAACAAGGGCGTTTTCGATCGCCGCAACCGGATGCAATTTCAGGTGCTTAAACTGCCAGAACTGGGAGATTTCACAGGTCCGGCCCGAGGATATTCGGTTCCAGGAGATGTTTCCGGAGCAGGTCGTGAGCCACGCAAAACAGGAAAACGCCGCATCCATCGCCTATACCTATTCCGAGGCCACGACGTATTTTGAATACATGATCGACACCGCCCGCCTGGCGAGAAAAAACGGCATCTTCAACCTCTGGATATCCAACGGCTACATCAACGAGGCGCCGCTGCTTGAGCTCTGCAAGGTCCTGGACGCCGCCAACGTAAACCTGAAATCCTTTGACGATGCCATATACCGGAAACTCAACGGCGGAAGGCTCGATCCCGTCTTAAACACCTTTAAAACCCTGCACAGGCAGGGGGTGCACTTTGAAATCACCACCCTGATCGTGCCGGGGTATGTGGACGACCCGGAAATGATCAAGGGCATGTGCCGGTGGATACGCGACAACCTGGGGCCGGATTATCCGCTTCACTTTTTAAGATTTTTCCCCCAGTACAAGCTCGACCGGCTTCCGCCGACCCCGGTTTCCACCCTGACCGAGTTCAGGCGTCTTGCCATGAAAGAAGGAATACATTACGTCTACATAGGCAATGTTCCGGGGCATGAAGGGAACCACACCTACTGCCACAACTGCGGAAGGCTGCTGATTGAACGGATGGGATACCATATCCCGACCTACAACCTTAGAGGAAACCGCTGCAAATTCTGCAAAACCGTCATACCCGGCCGATGGGATTCAACACCTTGATGAGGGGCAGGCCCGATAGGACCTATTTTTCACGGGCGCTTCGCTTTGAATGCCTGTGTCTTTTCTGGCTTTTTGCGAGCGCAGCCCTCACCGGATGCGGCACATCCATGACTGTTCGAAAAATGGAGGTGACCGCCTACTGCGGGTGCGGCAAATGCTGCAACTGGGAACGGGGAAGCTGGAAGTACCTCAAACTGAACTTCTGGAACCGATACATCGCCAGCGGCCCAAACCAGGGAAAACCTTACAGCGGGCTGACCGCCAGCGGGACCACGCCTCATGAACCCAGGCCCGGGCTTTTTTCGGCAAACAGCATCACCCATCCCTGGATGGTCCCGTTTCGGCTGGTTTTTCCCTGGCTCTGGCTTCCCCGGGACGGCACCCTCGCCGCGGACACCTGGTATTATCCCTTCGGCACCCGAATGTATATCAAGGGATACGGCTACGGGGTCGTGGAGGACCGGGGCGGCGCCATCAAAGGCCCCAACCGCCTCGACCTGTTTTACAGCTCCCATTCCAAGGCGCTTCAATGGGGCCGGCGGCAGGTGATGGTGAAAATTTATCGATAGCTGAATGCCGTAAGAATCCCCCGAACCTGCCCCAACAGCTCACCAGAGACAGATGATTTTTTTGCCGTTCTCCAGCCTGCCTCTCACCTTTTCCATGTGCCTTAAAACGGCAAACTCCCGATCAAGGTCTGCCGGCTGGATGTGAAGCTGTTCGGCGATCTCCTCGGGTGTTGCCCCTCCGGTTTTTTCCAGATAGGCCAAGATGTCGGCCTGCTGCGGGGTCAGATCTTCGACCGAGCCGGACAATCCTTTGGCGTTGTACACCGCCCATGGATCGCAGGCGCGGGGTGAAGAAATCAGATCAATGTAGCAGTCCTCGCAGAGGATTCGGCCGTCTTTTTCCCTTTCCTCCCCTTCTGGAATTGTCTTTCCACACTGTTCACAGCTTTTCATGGCCACCTCTTTATAGTTTTTAGGTTTTATTTTTTATACTATTGATAACATAACCGGTTTTGACCCGGATGCAACCCCTGAGCGGATAAAAAAACATTCGGTTGATACAAACCACCAGGTAATGCTTGCAAGCGGCATGGCGTATTGATAAAAACAAATTTTACAAATTCATAATCAAAAGGAGCTTGCTGATGCCCGACGATGTATTTAAATCCGAGCCTCCCTCAGGCGATCCAAAGGAGGAACCCGGTTTTGCCGAACTGTTTGAGTCCTATCTCAAGGATAATCCCACCCTGCGCGTGGGGGATCGAATCCAAGGAAAAATCATCGCCATCGGATCTGAAAACGTATTTGTGGATACCGGAACAAAGGCGGATGGCGTGGTGGAGAAAAAGGAAATCATGGATGCGGAGGGGAACCTTCGGTATGGGGTCGGCGACAGGCTGGATCTCTATATCGTATCCATCAAGGATGATGAAATCCGTCTTTCCGGCTCCATCTCCGGGCAGGGAGGCGAGCGCCTCCTCTATGATGCCTACCGGGGACGGATTCCCGTGGAAGGACGGGTGATCGAATCCTGCAAGGGCGGATTCAGGGTTTCTATCATGCGAAAGACCGCATTCTGCCCCATCAGCCAGATCGACTGTCATTTTGTGGAAGAACCGGAGGCGTATCTCAACAAGAGCTTTCATTTTTTAATCACCCGGATTGAGAAAAACGGCAGAAACCTGGTGGTTTCCCGCCGCGACCTGCTGGAACGGGAGATGGAGGAGGCCAAACAGGAATTTTATAAGACGGTAAAGCCCGGGGACATCCTTACCGCCCGGGTGACAAAAATCATGCCCTACGGCGTGTTTGCGGAGATCCTGCCCGGTGTGGAGGGGATGATCCATGTCTCCGAACTGAGCTGGACCAGGGTGGAAAACCCGGACCAGATCGTTAAAATAGACGACACCCTTCGCGTCAAGCTGCTGGACATCAAGCCGGAGGCAAACCGGCTCTCCCTTTCTGTAAAGCAGGTGGATGCAAACCCATGGGACACGGTCGGTGAACGATTTCATTCCGGGGATAAGGTCGCCGGAAAAGTGACCCGCTGCGCGGATTTCGGCGCTTTTGTGGAAATAGCCCCCGGCATTGAAGGGCTGGTGCACATCAGTGAAATGAGCTACACCAAACGGGTGATCAAGGCCGAGGATGCTGTTTCTCCCGGCGAAACGGTCTCGGTGATGATCAAGGAGATCGATCCGCTGAAGAAAAGGATCTCACTCAGCATGCGGGACGCCGAAGGGGATCCGTGGGTGGGTATTGAAGAAAAATATCATGCCGGCCAAACCGTTATGGGAAGCATTGAAAGAAAAGAGGGCTTCGGCCTTTTTGTCCTGCTGGAACCCGGGATCACCGGCCTGCTTCCCAGATCCAGGCTGGAAAACGCGGCTTCTTCCTCAAAAATCGAAAAATTAAAACTCCATGAGGTCCTGCCGGTGGTGATTGAAGCCATCAACCCCGGGGAACGAAAAATCACCCTCTCCCTCGGGGATGAGGTCCCCAAAGAGGACTGGAAAGGCTATGCGACCGAAAAACAGACTTCAAGGCCAAATGCCATGGGGGATTTGGGCGCAAAACTCCGCGCTGCCCTGCTTTCCAAAAAATAGAAGGCCGACGCGCTGCACGAGGGATGAAGGATAGAGCCCACCGCGGGCTATTTCTTGATAAACAGCCCGCCGACGATCAGCAAAATGACCCCGATGATGATCAGCAGCAGCCAACACGGCATATTGACGACATAGTCGACCCCGTTCTTTAACGGCTCCCAGGGTATGCTTTCAATCCAGTCGAAGTTCCCCTCGGGAAGGATCTCGAACAGCGACTGGTGTTCCTTGATGTTTGCCCGGTCCGCGTAATGATGGATATCCGAAGACTTGGCCATCATGTTGGAAAGCGCCACGTATCCATAAAACAGCCCGCCGCTGACAATGGACACCACACCGGCCACATTGGTTTTTTTCATAACCCCCTCCAAACAAACTGCTTCTTTTCGATCCCTTCAGGTCCTCGACGCCAACGCCGACATCTTGATTTATACCACAGCGTTACTCCCTCGTAAAATTTTTTATAAAAATTCCGCCTTCATCAGCTCGCGGTTTAACCGGGCGATCGCAACGATGGATATCCCCTTGGGACACTCGGCCTCGCACTCCGCCTCATTGGAGCAGTTCCCGAACCCCAGCTCGGTCATCCGCCGGATCATGGTCTGCACGCGCCGGGCCGCCTCGGGTCTGCCCTGGGGCAGCAGCGCCAGGTGGGAAACCTTCGCCCCGACAAAAAGCATGGCCGAGGCGTTCGGACAGGCGGCCACGCATGCGCCGCAACCGATGCAGACGGCCGCCTCGAAAGCGGCCTCCGCGGTTTTCTTTGGGATGGGAATGGCGTTTCCATCCGGCGCGCCGCCGGTGTTGACGGAGATATACCCCCCGGCCTGAATCAGCTGGTCCAGAGGGCTTCGGTCCACCACCAGGTCTTTAACCACCTTAAACGCCCTGGCCCGCCAGGGTTCGACCACGATGGTTTCGCCGTCGGAAAAATGACGCATATGAAGCTGGCAGAGGGTGGTCTCTTTCTGATGCCCGTGGGCGCGGCCGTTGACCATCGCCCCGCACATGCCGCAGATCCCTTCCCGGCAATCATGATCAAAGGCGATCGGTTCCTCCCCCTTTTTCGTCAGCTCCTCGTTGACGACATCCAGCATCTCCAGAAAAGACATGTCCGTTGAAATGTTTCTGGCCGCATAGGTCTTGAAGCACCCTTTTTTTTCCCCCCTCCCCTGACGCCACACCTTCAATGTCAGGCTGATTGTTTTTGCCGTCATTTATAACTCCTCTGAATCAATTCCACGTTTTCAAACACCAGCGGCTCTTTATGCAAGGCGGGCGGTTTGTCTTTTCCCACAAACTCCCAGGCGGCCACATGGCAGAAATGCTCATCATCCCGCCTGGCCTCATTATCCTCGGTCTGGTAGGCGGTATTGAAATGGCACCCGCAGGATTCCTTCCGGTGCAGGGCGTCGATGATGATCAGATCGGCGAGCTCAAAGAAATCCGCCACGCGGCCGGCCGCCTCAAGGCTCTGATTAAAATCATCGGCGGTTCCCGGAACCAGAACATCCTCCCAGAACTCCTGTTTCAGGTTACCTACCAGCGACTGGGCCTTTAACAGCCCCTCTTCATTCCTGGACATGCCGCAGTAATCCCACAGGATTCGACCCAGGGCCCGGTGAAACTCCTTGACCGTGCGTCTTCCCCTGATGGCAAGCAGCTTCTTGATGCGCGCGCCTGCCCCATCGCGGGCCTCGTGAAACGCGTCGTGGTTTGGGTTAATTTCAGGGAGCGTTGAGCCGGCCAGATAGCCGCCGATGGTATAGGGAAGGATAAAGTAGCCGTCCGCCAGGCCCTGCATCAGGGCGCTCGCCCCCAGGCGGTTGGCCCCATGATCGGAAAAATTGGCCTCTCCCAGCACGAAAAGCCCGGGGATCGTGGACATCAGGTTATAATCCACCCACAACCCGCCCATGGCGTAATGCAGGGCCGGGTAGATCATCATGGGGGTCTCGTAGGGATTTTCACCGGTGATCTTCTCGTACATGTCAAACAGGTTTCCGTACTTGGCGGCGATCCACTCCCGGCCGTTTTTTTTGATCGCATCGGAAAAATCCAGATACACCGCCAGCCCGGTTTCCCCCACCCCCTTGCCCATGTCGCACTGCTCCTTTGCGTTTCTCGAAGCCACATCCCGGGGCACCAGGTTCCCGAAGCTCGGATACCTTCTTTCCAAATAATAATCCCTTTCAGACTCCGGAATGCTGTTTGCCGGCCGCTTGTCGCCCGGGGTCTTCGGCACCCAGACCCGGCCGTCGTTTCTTAGGCTCTCGCTCATGAGCGTCAGTTTGGACTGATAGCTGCCGTGGACCGGGATACAGGTCGGATGGATCTGAACAAAACAGGGGTTGGCGAAAAACGCCCCCTTCTGATAGGCACGGAACGCGGCGGACACATTGGAGGAAGCGGCCATGGTGGAAAGGCTGTAGGCGTTGACATAGCCGCCCGTGGCCAGCACCACGGCGTGGGCCTCGTGGGATTCAATTTGACCGTCGATGAGATTCCGAACAACGATCCCCCTGGCCCGGCCGTTGATCAGCACCAGGTCCAGCATCTCGCGCCTTGGAAAAATCTTCACCCTGCCGGCCGCCGCCTGCCGCATCAGGGCGCTGTAGGCGCCGAGGAGAAGCTGCTGACCGGTCTGCCCTCTGGCGTAAAAGGTGCGAGAGACCTGGGCGCCGCCGAAGGAGCGGTTTTCCAGCAGGCCGCCGTAATCCCGGGCAAAGGGTATGCCCTGGGCCACGCAATGATCAAT
>DYLE01000033.1 GCA_020722245.1 Desulfonema limicola | reverse complement strand
CCACTTGTCCGCGAGCGAGGTTGCGCGGGTTGCTGAAAAAGACGGGGCGCCTGGTCTGTGTCAAGAATTTCTCACTGTTTGAGGGCAACTCCCGAGTTTGAAAAATTCAGCGGAGCAAGCGCCCCGGCCGGCATTACTGCTTATGGATCAGCGCCGCCAGGTAGTCGGCGATCATGCCGATGAGAAATTCAGGGACGTATATCATATTATGAGTTGACGGGTAACATTTCGCATGATAGAGATGCGTTACGCCGCGTCAGTCAAGAATAGATGCTCCGGGTGTGTTGCGTCATATTTTTCCAAAGGAATAAAACTTATAATCAGATATACGTCCCCTTTTTACCAGGAGTCAGTTATGGGATTAGCCGATTATTTTGAAAACACCCAAGGCACCGGCGTTCTTTCAACAGCGGATAAAAACGGAAAGGTCAACGCCGCGGTCTATGCCCGTCCCCTTTTTCTGGAAGACGGCAGCCTGGCCCTGATCATGCGGGAACGCCTGTCCTACGCCAACCTGCAATCCAACCCCCATGCGGCGTATCTGTTTATTGAAGACCGCCCCGGTTACAAAGGGAAACGGCTGCATCTGACCAAAATCCGTGAAGAGGAAAACAGCGCGATTTTAAATAAGCTCAAACGCCGGCATCTTCCCCCGGAAAAGCAGGCTGAAAAAGGAGCCCTTCATCTGGTGGTTTTTAAAATCGATACCGAGCTTCCGCTTATCGGGGCGGAATAATCTTTCAGGCGCGGCTTTCTAAAAACAGCAAGTAAAGCGCTACAGCCCTTCCTCCCGGGACTGGGCATTGATTTTTTCCAGATACCCCCAGAGTTCCTTGACCTCGGGCAGCAGGTCCCATTCCTCGGGCAGGGTGGCATACCTGGCGCCTTCGTTTAAAAACCGGTAAAAATGAACCGTGCAGCCTCGGTATTCCTGTTGCCCGCCGGCCCATCGCGTGAAGTTGCCGGGAAAGATGCCCGCGATTTTCCATCCCAGCCGTTTGAACCAGATATACTGGGTGATGTTGTGCCAGGTCTCGCAGAAAACCGTCACGTATTCGGCGCCGGAATCCTCAAGCCATTTGTAAAACGAGGCCAGGTTCGACCAGATGCTGGTGGATATTCTGCCTTTTCGAAAATCCGGATGGATGGCGATAAAGCTGGCTTCGATCTGAAGGTTTTCATCCCATTTTGTATAAATGCTCGCCATCACGACTTTGTTGGCCTGAAGATCTTCTCCGACCATGACGGCATGGGGCCGGGTCACGCAATGCTCCTTCCAGTCTTCGAAAAACGCCACCCTTCCCTCATAGGCCTCGGGGTGAAGGATCCATTCATGAATGGATCCGTATACCTCGGGATAGGAGGCCCGCCAGAGTTCGGCGACCGCCTCCACATCCTTTCGCGTGATGACCCTCAGCCTGAAGTTCGGATTTTCCGCATCGGTGTGTTCGATCAGCGGCCAGATGACCTGTTTAGGGCCTATTTTTCGTAACGCGCAGGATGTTCCGATTTTTTTATACGGCCGGTAAGCGGTCATGTCGATTGGCTTCATCACCTCACCTTTCCCAAAAAAGGTTGAACCCCAAGGAACACAGAGAAAAACCGTTTTTGTCAATCTGTTTTGCGGTCTCTGTGGTGGACATATTTTTTAGGTGTAAAAAAACGGGCTCGCCGGCAGTTAGGAATAAACACCACTCCATCCTTTCTCCAAAAACCGCCGCAAACCTTGAAAGATTAGGCAACGCCGCGCTCCAGAACAGGTGCGAATCACAGGCGCAGTCGCTGCATCCAAACCCCGAAACAGAAGACATGCCGGGCATGTTTGCCAAGGCCTTTGCCCAGTCGTGTTCCAGTCGTTTTGGCGCGTGGCTGAACCATACCCCGATGGGATTTGCCGACTCGCGCAGATAATCGATATGCCAGTGCCTGGCCCTATCCTTACGCAGGTGCCGGGATACCCGTGCCCGCACCCCGCCCGGGCCAAAGGCGCTGCCGACGTAGATGTAGTATCCCGGCTCTATTTTCATCCAGCCTAAACGGCCGATTCGAACCCGCGCGGAAGATGCGGCCTTTAAAATAAGCGCATAGGTGCCGGGTTGCGGTTTCATCATACAGCCGAAGCCGTCTGCATCGAATTTGTCGGGTTTGTTTTTTTGTTTTACGATTTTCACGGCGGCTGCTTCATCGGCGCCCAACCCTTTAAAGTTAAGCCTGAGGTCGATCCGGGTTAAGAACGACCTCTCCCCCCTTGACCACCATGGAAACCGCTTTAAGGGCGGAGATGTCGGCGAGCGGGTCCCCGTCAACAACGACGAAATCGGCGTACTTGCCGGGTTCAACACTGCCCACCCGGTCGGCCATGCCGATGATTTTCGAGTTGACAACGGTGGCCGCCTTGATCGCCTCCGCGGTGCTGAACCCCGCCTCAACCAGCGCCCGAAGCTCCTTCCAGTAGCTTCCGAAAAAGCTGAGCCCGGTGCCGCAGGTGTCGGTGCCCACGCCGATGGTGCCGCCGGCCTTTCTGATCCGTTCGACGTTTTTTAACGCGATGGGATAGGATCGCCTGAAAAAATCGCGGTCGGGATAGTGCCGTTTAAAATAATCCGCCGGAGGGTAGGGCTCCTTTAAAAGCAGGGCCACCCCGTTGATGGACTGGCGCAGGGGCTCGGAAAGCAGGTCCTCCTTTCCCCGGGTTTCAAGAAACGCAAGTATCTCTTCAACCTCAAAAAAATCATGCAGAACCTTCAGGGTGGGAACGATGGCCATTTTTTTTGCGACAAACCCGTCAATATCGCTGTCGCGCAGTTCATCCGTGGCGCAGTGTTCAAGGGTATCGACCCCGGCCGCCACCCCTTTGGCAAACCCTTCGCGTTCAAAATGATGCATGGCGACCTTTTTCCCCCGTTTGCGCCCCACTTCCACAATCGCCTTGTAACAGGCGTCGGAAAGGTTCGGGAGTTTTCCGTGAAAAACAAAGGAATTCGCCGTGTACTGGGTTTTGAGCAGGTCGGCGCCCATGTCGACAAGACGGTTGGCCACGGCCGTGGCCTCCTGCGGGGTACGGATCCTTTCCACAAACTGCCCGCCGGCAATCAGCGCCTCGATGGGGTTCAACCGGGGCGCCATTTCAGGCACGCCTTTGGGACTGGTGATGAAGGAAAGGGAACTGAGGATCCGCGGGCCGATGGCAGCCCCCCTTTCAATCCGGTTCCGCCAGTTTAGAATTTTTTTGGGAAAGGCGCCCACGTCGCGCACCGTGGTTACGCCGTACTTGACGCAGCTTGCAAAATTTTTGGCAACCTGCCGGTTCATCTGAAGAAGCCCCGGAAGGGTTTTTTCCATGATAAAGGGGACAGTGATGTGAAGATGGGCGTCGATGAGCCCGGGAAGCAGGGTTTTTCCCGAAAGATCGATCTGCTCGCAGTCCCCGTATCGACCCCTGGCGCCGATGTCGTCAACGTGTTCGATGCGCTCTCCGGAGGTGACGATGATCCGGTCTTTCAGCAGAACATCGGAAACGCCGTCAAAAAGCAGCATATGGTGAAAGAGTTTTCGCTTTTCCTTCATGAAAAACCTTCTTTACTCAAGTGCTTAGCTTAGGGTTAGAGGATAAGCTTTGTCAACAGGGAAGAAGGCTTTCCGCAGGCCCGCGGGCATGGCGGTCTTGACTTTGGGCCGGGGATTGAGGTAATATGATTTAAAAAAAGTATTTATTCTCACACTAAATTTTCGCTTTGCGGCCGGGGTTCTAACCGGCAATCATGCGGGAAAAAATGAACCGCCGATCCCATCGCCTATGAGATCCATTCAAGGCTATAACCTGATCGAGGAAATTGACCAGGGATTTCGATCGACCCTTTACCGGGCGCGCAAAACCGGCGATAGGGATGATGTCATCCTTGAGCTGATCGACGCCTCCCAGGCCTCCCCCCTGGAGATCGCCCGCGTCAAGTATGAGTTTGAAAAAATCAAAACCCTTGACCATCCCCATATCCTGCGGGTTAAGGACGTATTTGAATACGAGCATGCCGTCGCCGTCGTCACCGAATGGTTCTTGGGGAGGCCTTTTTACTCCGCCTTTGTGCCGGGCGCCGTAGATACGAGTAGCTTTCTGACGGTCGCGGAGACATTGGCGCAGACTTTGGGGTATATTCATAAACAGGGCGTCCTGCATCAGTCCATCGCCCCTCACAGGATCCGCTGCGGCCCATCCGCAGACGAGATTAAGATCACCGGATTCGGCGCCACCCATCTGATCACTCGAATCTACGAGGAAATCTATGACCCTGCGGTGGTCCAAACGATTCTCCCCTACATGGCTCCGGAGCAGACCGGCCGAATGAACTGCTCCGTGGACCACCGGGCGGACCTTTACGCCCTGGGCGTTCTGTTTTATGAACTGTTGACCGGCGCGACGCCGTTTTCATCCGATGACCCCATGGAAATCATCCATGCCCACCTCGCCTTTCAGCCGCCGTCGCCGTCTAAGAAAAACCCCGCTGTTTTGGAGCCGGTTTCGGACATCGTCATGAAACTGCTCGCCAAAACCGTGGAAAACCGCTATCAGAGCGCTTTCGGCGTCGCCACGGACCTGGCGGAATGCGCCCGGCAGCTGCGCAAACACGGTGAAATTCAAAAATTCGTATTAGGCCGCCGGGATATCGCGCCAAGGCTTCATATTCCGGAAAAACCCGTCGGACGGGAAAAGGAAATTGAAACCCTGATGGCCGCCTTTGAGCGGGCCGCTTGTGGCGGAAATGAGCTGTTTATGGTGGCGGGCCGGCCCGGCATCGGAAAAACCACCCTGATCAATGAAATTCAAAAGCCCGTGGTGGCCAGACGCGCCTATTTCATTTCCGGCAAGGCGGAACAGTACAAGAGCGATATTCCGTATTTTGTGATGATCCAGGCGTTTGAAGACCTGGCCCGAAAGCTGCTGGGCGAACCCGACGAGCGGATCAAGACCTGGAAAAAGGATATCCTCGCGGCCATGGGAACCAGCAGCCGCCTGATCATCGATCTGTTTCCGGATTTTAAGCACATCATCGGTCCCCAGCCGGAGATGGCGCCTACCGGCAGGGGGGTCGCCCATCATCAGATCGCCTATATCTTTAAGGAATTCTTAAAGGTCTGCGCCACCCAAAGGCATCCGATGGTGATTTTTGCCGATGACCTGCACTGGGCGGATGCCGCCAGCCTAAACCTGATTCGCACGCTTTCCACGGAACCGGAAATTCAATACCTGCTGATCATCGGGGCTTTTCGGGACAGCGCGGTCGACGATGCCCATCCCCTGGTCCGCTCCATTTCCGAGGCTGAAAAAAAAGGCGCAAGGATCAACACCATCACCCTGCCTCCGCTATCGGAGGCAGATGTCCATCGTATGCTCGTCGATCTGCTGCGAAGCGATGACGCCTCCGTGTCCGTCCTATCCGATCTGGTTTACCGAAAAACCAACGGAAATCCGTTTTTTATAAGGCAGTTTCTAAAAACCATTTATGAAAAAAAAGCCTTAAGACGGGATGGGGGATCGGGCTGGACCTGGGATCTGGAAAAAATCCGCGATATTGAGGCGACCGAGAATGTGGTGGATCTCATGGCGGCGCGGATCGCCGCCATGCCGGCATCCACCCTGGATATTTTGAAAATCTGCGCCTGTTACGGCAGCCGGTTTAATCTTGAGGCGGTAGCCGATGTTTGCGGAACCAGCATCGAAGAAACCCTTGCCCAATGCGCGGCCGCCGTTGATGAGGGGTTGATTTTTTTCAAGGGCAATACCGGAATCTTCTCCCATGACCGGATTCGGGAAGGGGTGTACCGGTTGTTGATCGGGGATGAAGGGATTCAGGCGCATTACCGTATCGGCCGGTATCTTTTGGAAAATACCCCCGAGGACCGGCTGGATGAGGATATCACCGATGTTGTCAATCATTTTAATATCGCCCGGGATCTGATCACATCAGTCGATGAACTCATCCAGGCCGCCCGATTAAACCGCCGGGCCGGGCAAAAAGCCATGGGTTCGGGCGCTTTTGAATCTGCCTTTTATTATTTTAGAACCGGCATTGATTTTATTACGGCGGCTGCGGCAAAAAATGACCCCGAAACATCCTGCTGGCAGACCGATTATGATCTGGCCCTTGCCCTTTACAACGGCTGCGCCCAGGCCGCCTACCTGGTCACCGATTATGAAAAGATGCAGCACCTGACCGGGGTCATTCTCAACCATGCCAGAGCCTTTCAGGACACGATCATCGCCCATATCATACGACTGAACAGCCTGATGGCCCAAAACAGGCTGGAGGAGGTGATCCGCACCGGACTTTCCGTTTTGAAGTCCATGGGGGTGGGGTTTCCGGAAAAACCCACCAAACTGAACATCCTCGCCGAGCTGATACGGACAAAAATTTGTATTCGAGGAAAAAAGCCCAGAAACTTTTTAAAACTGCCCCTGACAACGGATCCGGCCGTCTCCAGCCAGATCGAGGTCATGGCGGTCATCACCTCCACGGCCTACTGGACCGCCCCGAATCTCTTGCCCCTGATCCTACTGAGACTGATGCGGATATTCACCCAACACGGCAACACCGAATACGCCCCCTATGTGTATGCCGGATACGGAATGATGCTGTGCAGCCTCGGGGATATGGATAAAGGTTACGCCTACGGGCGTATGGCCGCAGAGCTTCTGGATCAAATAACCACCCCCAGATACAGAGCCCGAAGCCTCATGGTGATCAACACCTTTGTCCGGCACTGGAAAGAACACGCCGGAAATTCAATCGATCCGCTTCTTGAAGCCTTTCACAGCGGCATGGAACACGGGGATATCGAATTTGCCGGCCATGCGCTGATGGCCGCTGCGGACACTCAATATCTGACGGCAGCCCCGATGGATACCCTGGATATGGAATTTCGGGATTACATCAAACGGTTAAACCGGATCGGCCAGGTATCCAACCTGCACGTGGTTCGAATCGATCATCAGGCGGTTTTAAACCTGACGGGGAAAAGCGAAAATATCGATATGCTGATCGGGGAAAGCTATGATGAAACCCTCATGCTGTCTGTTCATGAACAGGCCAAAGACCGGACCTCCCTGGTGCACCTGTATTTTAATAAACTCCTGCTCAACCTGGTTTTTGAAAACACGGAAAAAGCCTATTTCCTTGCCGAAAGGGTGAAGCGCATTATTGAAGGCAAAATCGCCTCCCTGCTGTATGCGGTGGCCTTTTTTTATGTTTCCCTGGCGCATGTCCGCCACCTTCCCCAAGCCGGCCGGATTCTGAAAACAAAAATCCTTTTGCAGCTCGCGCAAAATCGAAAAACACTAAAAAAATGGGCCGATCACGCCCCGGAAAACTTCCGGCATATGCATGATCTGCTGGAGGCGGAAACCGCCCGTATCCAGGGCCAAACCCAAAACGCCGCCGCCCTTTACAAGAAGGCCGTTCAAGGCGCCGAAAAAAACGGCTATATTCAGCATGCGGCCCTTGCCTGTGAACACCTAGCCGGTTTTTATGCGGACCAGGGGATTGAAGAATTTGCCGCGTCATATATGGCAAAGGCTGTTGAGCTTTATGGGCGCTGGGGCGCCCATGCCAAGGTGCGTCTGCTTCATCAACAGCATCAACGGCTTCTGGAAACCCTTCCGGGCGGGTTCGAAACTGCAAAACTTTCAAAGCAACCCTCCTTCCTGCCCAGGGTTAGTGACCGGTTGGATATCGCCGCCGTGATGAAGATGTCCCAGGCCGTTTCCAGTGAAATTCAGCTGGACCGGCTGCTGGTGGCCCTCATGCGGGTGATCATGGAAAGTTCAGGGGCCCAAACCGCCCGGCTGATCCTCAACCGGGACGGCCGGCTGGTGGTGGATGCCAAGGCAAACGTTAATATGGAGGGGATCGAGGTGCTGCAGTCGGTTCCGGTGGAACACTGCTATGGTCTTTGTCTCGGGATTGTAAACTATGTGAAACGCACCGGCGTTCCCCTGGTTTTAGATGATGCCCAGACCCACGAACGGTTTGCCCGGGATCCCTATATCCTGGAAAACCGCATCCGCTCGGTGCTCTGCCTGCCGCTCATCCGCCAGCAGAAAAATATCGGGCTGATCTATCTGGAAAACAACCTCACGCCCAACGCGTTTACGCCGGACCGCCTGGAAATGATCTCCCTGCTTTCCACCCAGGCCGCCAACTGCCTGGAAAACGCGATCCTTTTTGAAGCCGCCCGTGCCGCGGAAAAACAGGCCCAACAGCAGCGGAAACGTTACCAGAATCTGGTGGAGGCCATGAATGACGGCCTGGCGATTATCGATCCCCAGCTTCATGTCACCTACGTTAATCCCGCCCTGTGCCGAATGGCGGGGTATCGCGCGGATGAACTCATCGGCCGGCCGGCCATTGATTTCCTGGATGAAAAAAATCGGCAAAAACTGGAATACGAGGTGACCAACTGGAGTGATTTGGAGCGGCATGTATTTGAAATCGATTTCATCTCAAAAAGCGGGGGCGTCTTTTCCACCATCGTATCCCCCAACCCCATCTACGATGAAAAAGGGGAATTTGCAGGATTTCTGGGGATATTGACCGATGTGACCAAGCTCAAGAAAGCGGAAAAGGAAAAGGAGCTGGCCCAGGCCCAGCTGCTTCAGGCCCAGAAGCTTGAAGCCATCGGCATCCTTGCCGGCGGCGTAGCCCATGACTTCAACAACTACCTGACCACCATTTTAGGTTCGGTGGATCTGATCCAAATGAAGGAGAACCTGCCGGAGGGCATAAAAAAGCATGTTTCGCACATCAAGCACGCGGCGGAGCTGTCTGCGGCCCTTACCCGCCAGCTTCTGGCCTTTGGCCGGGTCCAGATGCTTCAGAAGACGGCCATCGACTTAAACGCGGTGGTTTCAAGCATTGAAATGATGCTGCAACGGCTGATCGGCGAAAACATCACCTTGACCACCCGGCTTTCCCCGGATCTAAAGCCGGTCCACGCGGACTTCGGGCAGATGGAGCAGATCATCATCAACCTGGCGGTCAATGCCCGGGACGCCATGCCCAACGGCGGAAGCCTGTATGTGAAGACCGAAAACGTCACGATTGACCAGGCCTGGGCCAGCCAGCATAAAAACGCGGTTTGCGGTGAATTCGTCTGCCTGAGCGTTGAGGACACCGGTTCCGGCATGGACCCGAAAACCGTGGATAAGATTTTCGATCCGTTTTTTTCCAGCAAGCCGCCGGGCAGGGGCACCGGTCTGGGGCTGTCTGTGGTATACGGGGTGGTCAAACAGCATGGGGGCTGGATCAACGTCTACAGCGAGCCGAACCAGGGGAGCCGGTTCCATATCTACCTGCCGGTTTTAGAAGAGGCCCCCGGTCAACAGAAGACCGAACCGCACAAAAAAACAGAGCCGGAAACCCGGCCTCATTTAGGGATGCAGCAGCGGATTCTGTTGATCGAGGACCAGCCGGAGGTCCGCGAGGTGGTTAAAACCGCCCTGACTGAAAACGGCTACATCGTCCGTGAGGTTTCAACCCTTGCGGAAGCCGATGCGGTGATGGATGACGAAGCATGGAGATTTGACCTGCTGTTTAGCGACGTGGTTCTGCCCGACGGCAACGGCATTGATTTTGCCGGCAAAATCAACCGTCGAAACCCGGCGATCAAGGTGCTGCTCTCCAGCGGCTACACCGAAGAAAAATCCCATACGGACGCCATCGCGCAAAAACATTTTCATTTCCTTCAAAAACCCTACCCTTTAAGCAAAATGCTTGAAACCGTATACCGGATCCTGTCCGATCGCCCCTCGTGAGGCATGGCCCTGTTTCAATGGTTTTTTAGAAGCTGATCTGTGTTCTGAGGCCGGCGATATACACGGTATCGGCATCCTCATCCCCCCTGGGGTTATCGATGACCTGAAAGTCAAGGGAAAGCGCCAGATGCGCGTTTAAAAAAAAGCTGTAGTAAGCCTCAAAATGAAGCTCATCATCGGCGTCTCCGTCTGCGCCGTCAACAAGCTGGCTATTGGCATAATTTTCCAGATAATCCTCATAACCATCGCTGATCATGGCCATACCGACGGCCGCGCCGAACACATCGTTCGGCCTTGACCATCGCTGTCCGGTAATCTGCCCGCCCAGGCTCCAGCTCTGTTCGATGGCGCCGTAGGGTTCAAAAACCAGATCCCCGTTTTCGTCGAAAATCCTCGCGCCTTTGCGGTCGCCCTCATTGGCTTCTTCCTCTACAGCAGCCGCGATATCATCATCCTGCCAGCCGTACCTTGCAAAAAGGGTGATGTCCGAGGTGATCGGCTGGTCGATGGAAAGGCCGATGCCGTAGTTTTTTTCATCATCATAGTATGTCTCTTCACCAACACCTGAATAGGTACTGATCTGATCGTTTACGTCATCCCATTCCACATGGTGCCGGTCATTCCCCCATCCGTACAGCCGGTAGTTTCCCTTCAAGCCGCAAAACTCAGGATGGAGGGCGATTTCCGCGCCATAGAACATATGATTAAAAAGATCCTCCCAGTCCGTATCTGCGGAAAGGGCAGCCATTTTCAAATCAAAAAGCTCATATGGCGCGAAAACCACCTGAAAGCCCGGGGTATAGTCATCCGGCCATTCCATGGCCAGCTGGTCCACAAAGATATCCGCCATAAACTGGGTGGTTTCATCCTTGGCCACGGCATTGTCGTCCATCAGCGTGACCGGATCCAGTTTCCCGGCCGTCAGGCTTAAGGTGTCGTTTAAGAAATCAAACGTCCACAGGGCCTCGGCGATCTCCAGATCGTTTCCCGTATCCCCCAGGGCATCTGCATTGCTTCCGGTGAGACAGGCGATTTCATCGGTGACGTTATCGCCGTCCCCGGTTTCCAGGTGCAGAAACCCGGTTCCCCATTTATCCATATCCGCCGTGATCTCCAGATCGACGGAGTAGGAACCGTCTGCGGCGTGCTCGTCATCCCAGTCGTCGTCCATTTCAGCGCTTTGAACAATGCCGGTGATTCCGCCGCCGATGGTCAAATGCTCAAATTTTTCCCTGATCGCCTGAAGTTCTTCCCATTCCTTTTGATCCTTTGCCGCATTTTCCTCAAGCTGCTCGATCCGCTCCTTGAGCTGTTTGATTTCCTGCTCAAACCCCTGTTGAGCAAAAGCGTTGAAGGGACAGATCAGTAAAAAAACCACCATCAGCCCCGCCATGAATCCAACTCCTTTTTTTCCGTACATTTTTTTCTCCCTTCCGATTTTTAATGGTTTTGTAGAGGTGTCATCCATCCTTCAAACCATTTAGACGACACCCGGCCTTAAATCATCTGACCATCGAATGCCGGACCCGCTTAATGCGTCCACTCGTATATTTCCATCGCCGTGCCATCACAGCACTTGCCGCAGGTCTTGCTGCAACATGCCTGAACGTCTATCTTGAGCACCTTGCCTTTTCGAATCCATTGCTCCAGCATGCCCTTCATGGCCTCCGGTTCAGTGTCGAAATGCCAGGCAAGGTCGCCAAGTGTGACGCGTTTGTGTTGCATCAGGTATTTTTTGATTTCAGACAATATCATCCCTTGCTCCTTTTCAGCGAGATCCACGCACTTCCCAATGAAGGGGGTGCATTTTGTGTGTGAATACTCCTCTCACGCCTTTGCGCCGTCCGGCAGGCCTGCGACAGCACCCCTTTCCTTGCCGCCCGTCTGCCGCATGATCATGAAAATGCCCAGGAAAACAGCGCATATCACCGCGATCCACAGCAGGGATGACACCGGATGACGACCAATGGTGGCGGTCTGGTAAAATAGGACAGCGGCCATATACGCCAAACCCGTGGTCCAAGCACCGACAAAGGCGGTCCAGCGAAAATTGGTTTCCCGATAGACGGCGGCGATGGCGGCCACGCACGGAAAGTACAGCAGGATGAAAAGGAGGTAGGCAAAAGCCCCTACCTTGCCGTCAAACAAGGTCACCATGGCCCCGAAGGTGCCAACGGCCACCCCTTGTTCCTCGGCCGCGCTCTCCACCGTGCTCACATCCCCCACGGAGATACCCAGCGGATCCAGCAGGGTATCGGCCACGCCCATCAGGTTGTCCGGTATGGTGGCGAAGGATTCACCAATACCGGCCCAGAAGTCGAAACCTTCGTCCTCGCTATCCGCAGCACCGGCCTCAGCCGCATCCGCTGCGCCGATCTGGGTATACATGGCGTCTAAAGTCCCCACCACCGCCTCCTTGGCAAAAATGCCGGTGAAGATACCGACGGTGGCCGGCCAATTGTCCTGGGTGAGGCCCATGGGGGTGAACACAGGCGTAATCGATCGGCCGATGGCGCTCAGGACAGATTTGTCGCTGTCCTCATTGCCGAAGGAGCCGTCCGTACCCATGGAATTCAAGAAACTCAATCCAAGCACCACCAAGAGGATGACCTTACCGGCCCGAAATATAAAGGTCTTGAGCCGGTCCCAGGCAGCCAGGAGTACACCCTTGACCGTCGGCATATGATAGGGCGGAAGCTCCATCACGAACGGGGTGGTCTCCCCCTTGAGCAGCGTGCTTTTCAGTACCAGCCCGGTGATTACCGCAAAGCCGATGCCCAGCAGGTACAGTCCGAAAACCAGGTTCTGCCCTCCCACCGGGAAAAATGCGGCCGCAAACAAAGCATAGACCGGTAAGCGCGCCCCGCAGGACATAAAGGGGTTCATCATAATGGCCAGGGTGCGGTCGCGCTGGTTTTCCAGGGTGCGCGTCGCCATGATCGCCGGCACATTGCACCCGAATCCCACCAGCATCGGAATAAAGGCCTTGCCGGGCAATCCGATGGTCCGCATGAAGCGGTCCATGACAAAGGCGGCCCGGGCCATGTAACCGGAGTCTTCCAGAAAACAGAGACACAGAAACATGAATCCGATGGGCGGAATAAATGTGGCGACGGTTTGAATGCCGCCGCCGACGCCTCCGGCCAAAATCGCCTTGAGCCATTCGGGCGATCCCATGGCCGCCAGCAGCTCTCCGAAGCCGTCCACAAAAATGGTGCCGGCGAAGATGTCGAAAAAATCGATGAACGCGCCGCCGATATTGATCGTCACCATGAACATCAGGTACATGGCCGCCAAAAAGATGGGAATCCCCATGGCCCGGTTGAGCACCACGCCGTCAATCTTGTCCGACAAGGTCTTTCCCACGCGGGTGCCTTTTTTAACCGCCTCCTGGGTCAACCGGTTGATCCAGCCATACCGGCTGTCTGCCAGTAAAATATCGACCTCTTCTTCGAGCCTGGCCTCGATTTTTTTCTTGTGCTCATCACATTTTTTCAGCGCCTCCCTGCTTGCCAGGCCGGCGATACCTTCATCACCTTCCAGCAATTTGACCGCTGCATAGCGCGCGTTCATTTTTTTATGCACGGCCGTGTCCCGCACCAAGGGAACCAGTTCATCCACCGCTTCCTGTATTTCCGCGGGATACATGACGTGAAGCTCTGAAACCGATTTGGCCTGCGCACAGCGATTGATTTCATTCTTTAGTTCATTGACGCCTTTTCCCTGGGAAGCCACCAGGGGGATCACCGGGCAGCCCAGGCGCCGGCTGAGCAGCGGAATATCGATGTCGATCCGCCGCTCTTTGGCCATATCCATCATGTTCAGCGCCAGCACCATCGGCACCTGCATCTCCAAAAGCTGGACGGTCAGGTAAAGATTGCGCTCCAGATTGGAGGCATCTACGATATTGACGATCAGATCCGCCTCTCCCGAAAGAACATAGTCACGGGCGACCTTTTCATCCAATGAGGCCGCGGAAAACGAATAGATGCCGGGAAGATCCACCACCTCGATTTTTTTACCCGCGTGGGTGTACTCTCCGGATTTGCGATCCACGGTTACACCCGGCCAGTTGCCCACCCGCTGTTTGGCTCCGGTCAATGCATTAAACAGGGTCGTTTTGCCGCAATTTGGATTTCCCACGACCCCGATCACATGCTCACTCATGACTCTATCCTCCTTTCCACCAGCAATGCGGATGCTTCATCTTTTCGAAGGGATAGAGCAAACCCCTTCACCTGGATTTCCATCGGGTCCCCCATGGGAGCGATACGTTCAACGGTGATGACCGTTCCGCGGGTCAACCCCATGGATAGAAGTTTTTCTCGGCAGGCGGTCACGCCCTTGGTGTAGCCGGCAATTATAGCGGTTTCACCCACTGCCATGTCGCGCAATGTTGATTTCATTGGTTCTCTCCTTTGATAAACGTTACATGGATTTTGCAAGCCATGCCCCATAAAAAAAGGCGCAGCTCGATGATCTTCCATCTCGAGTTACGCCTTCACTTGCCCCGCACCCCTGGTTGGCCGGAGCCCGTAAGACAGCCCCTGAGTCGCTATCTGCTATCGACCAAGATCATTGTCAGTTTCTTTCGCAACAACTCCAGTCTCTTGGATTTGAATGCCTTTCTGCTCTCATCCAGCACCTCGATGGCCTCCTGAATCGCTTCTCGAAGCCTTGCTTCGCGGGTACGGAGCGGGCACAAACCGAAAGGCGCCTCCAGGTCTTTCTCATCCACCTGCTTTCCCAGCATGGATGCCAGCAGTTTCCGGTGAATTTCAATATGTTGATGAAGTTCTTCGGCACTTCTGCCAAGAGCCATGATCATGTCGTGCTTGTCTGGAATTTCCATTTATTTGCTCTGACTAAATAAATTAGAAATATCTAACTAAAAACCCAAAAAAAATTATTCTACGAAAATTTTCCGGGCCATTCCCTGACCGATGGCCAGACTGGTGCCCATCTTCCTGAGCACCACAGGGCCTCCTCGGCTCCGGCTCACGACGGTGAAGACAGATCCCGGTACCAGTCCCATGCTGTAAAGCTTCGACCGAATACCTCTCCCCCCGTGAATACGCACAAGGATCACCTCTTTTCCCTGATCAACCCTGCTGAGATCCGTCATCCTACCTGTCTCCTGTTTCCATGTATTTCATTCTCTCTTCCATTTCGTCGGCAAATACCTTCATATGTTTCAGGCATTTCTCTGTGTTTCGACCGTGGACCCGGAATTCCTCAAAATGCGCCAGCCAGTTGTCGCCGGTCCTTGGACACGACTGGATGAACTCCATGAACACAACAAGGCGGTCCATGGTGGAGGCGCCCACCGCATGTTCCATCTTGCAGGCCTCATCATCGGCCCTCTCGAAATCGATGCCCAGGATATCCGTCAGAAAGCTTCTCAGGACATGGTGCCTCCTGTTAGTCTCTTCTCCGACAGCGGCCCCCTCCTTTGTAAGCTCGAGATATTCATATCGCTCATAATTGATCAACCCCCTGTCATTGAGGGTTTTAAGCATGCTGGTCACCGTGGGCATCTTGACCCCGAGCCGCCTGGCGATATCCTTGACCCGGACAGCCCGCTTTTCATTGTTCAGGTTATAGATCGCCTCCAGGTAGTTTTCCATGGCCGGGGTCAACGGTTTTTCCGCCAGGTTTGGATCATTGCGGGCTGCCATTTCATTTCTCCTTTTTATTAGGGCTCTCTATCAATTTTTGAATTATCTAAATATAGTCATCTGTTTTCCTTGTCAAGCTTTTTTTTACGGGGGCCGGCACCGCAGGATTGAGTCATAACCCAACTTCATAATCCTCAAAAAAATTTTTTTGATATCGGTGGGTTATGCAGGCGTGCGGGCGGATTTAGGCGCTACAGATTTTTTTGAACGCGTGCCGGTATGTTCTTTAAAGGATTATTTTGCTGGTCTTGCCGGGCCGGCTGGGAAGGCCCAGCGCGTTATAAATCCGGGGGTCACGCGCTAGTCCTCCTTCAACCGCCCGATCTTTTCCCACAACCTTTTCATACTTCTTTGTGCCGTG
>DYLE01000032.1:4610-16045 GCA_020722245.1 Desulfonema limicola | reverse complement strand
ATTTAGCATTCAATGCAAATCGCGCCCCGAAAGACTCACGAAGCGAACAGCTTTGGCTTTTTACGGTTCCATCTTTTATGGTTGCCCTTCTCTTTCAGGACGGGATGTGGTTTTCCCCTGAAGCCTCTGGATCTGGCGGTTATAAAACGCGATCACATCCCGGCGGCTGATCATTCCGATCAGCAGGCCCGGGTCTTCATCCTGGACAACCGGAAGGCTGTCGATATTTTTAATGGTAAACTTTTGAAGCAGGGTGTTTAAATCCTCCGAAGGGGTTGTGCGGACGACTTCGGTGGTGGCGATGTCCTTCATCACCACCAGGTGTTCGATGTCCGGTGAAAACAGCACCCCCCGAATATCCGTGCTTGAAAAGATACCGGCCAGGCGGTTATTTTCATCCATGACGGGAAAGTAATGCTGTTTGGTTTGTGAGAAAAATTTTTTAAAATCAAGAAACGGCATATCCTGGGGGATGACGTCCACCTGTTTCACGAGATGTATCAGGTTCTGCACCTTGAGCATCTGCAGGATATCCACCATAAACTCCCCGGCGTGCGCCGGTGAGTGGATGCGGTTTTTGACCTGTTTTTCATAAAGGCTCCATTTGCGCGCGATCAGGTAGGAGATGGAACAGACAAACAGGCTGGGGAGCAGCAGCTGGTAGGAGTTGGTCAACTCGCTGACAAAAATAATGGCGGAAATCGGCGTGTTGGAGGCCGCGGTAATAAAACCGGCCATCCCCACCACCACAAACGCCTCCGGATGGGATACAAGTCCCGGCATCATGTTGTGAAATATCTTGCCCACCGCCCCGCCCAGGGCCCCCCCGATCACGATGGTGGGACCAAAAACCCCGCCGCTGCCGCCCGAACCGATGGTAAACGATGTCGTCACGATTTTGCCGAAAGCAAGCAGCAGCAGGGCGGTGATGGTCAGCTCGCCAAACAGCGCCTGTTGCGCATATCCATACCCGAAGGACAGGGTGAAGGGCAGAAAAAAACCGATGATCCCGGTGCAGAGCCCACCGACGGCGGGCTTGATATACTTCGGCAGGCTTAACGACTTGAAAAGCCCGGTGATGCCGTAAAAGGTTTTGACATAGAAGAAACTGGTGAACGCCAGGGTGATGGCGAGCAGCATGTAGGGTAAAAGCTCTGGGGGGTTTATAACTTCAATATGGGCTGGGGGATGAAAAAGGGTCCCCCATCCGAACACCAGGCAGAAGGTGCAGTAGGCCACCACCGAGGAGATTCCAGCAGGGATGATCACCTCGGATTCAAAATCCGGCTCCCGGTAGAGCACCTCGGCTGCAAACAACGCCCCGGCAAGGGGCGCCCGGAAGATGCTTCCGATCCCTGCGCCCATTCCCGCGATCGCCATGATCCGGCGCTCCCTTTCGGATAAATTCAGCCGGGTCGCCAGCAACGACCCGAACCCGGCCCCGATCTGGGCGATGGGTCCTTCCCTTCCGCCGGATCCGCCGCTGGTCAGGGTCAGGGTTGAGGTGATGATTTTGATAAAAGGGATGCGGCTGCGGATATACCCGCCTTTTCGATGATACGCATCGATCACGGCATCGGTTCCATGCCCCTCCGCTTCCGGGGCGAACCGATAGACAATCCATCCGCTGACAAGCCCTCCGAGAGCGGGTAAAAACATCAGTATCCAGCGGTTAAAGGGGATGGCCGTGGGCGGTAGAAGGTGGTGCTCCCCCCCTGGAACAGGGGGCCGGTAGCCTGCCATGGCGTCCATGAAAAAATGGCTCCCCATCTGGCAGAGGAAATAGAAGACAATGGAGGCCAGCCCGGCGATCACCCCGATCAGCACAAACAAAACGCTCCATTTGCCGGCCCTGGCAAAATTGAAGATTTTTATTTTTTGTGCATAGGATGCAAGGATTTCCCGTAACAAAGAGGTCGGCGCCATGGCCTGGTTATCGTTTTTTTTGTCTTTGTGGTGCCAAACGTATGCCCTTGATGAATGCCGGTCAGCTCAGATCCTTTACGCCCTGCAGCACGGTATCAAACAGCTCCTGAACATCGGCTTCTTCAAGGCAGGAGAAGGCGACCCGCAGGTCCGTCTCCCCAAGGGAAATCAACCCCACCCCGTAGTGATCAAGCAGGTGCACCCTCAGTTTTTCCGCGTTTACGGATTTTAACCGAATACACATGAAATAGCCGGAATTAAACGGATACACATCCCAGGCCGAAGCGTACTTGGGGTCGGCCAGGACCTGCCTCACCTTTCTGGCTCTGGCCTCAAGCACCTGGTACTTGTTCTGTTTTTCCGCCGGGTAGGCCGCGTCCTTCATGGATTGCACCACCAGCTGCTGGCTGAGATGGGAGGCGTTGGAGATGTTTCCGCGGATGCAGCCGGCGGTTTTCCGTTCAAGGGCGTCATAAACCGCTGCGGCATCGCCGTTTACCTGGCATCCATAGGTGAGAAATCCGACGCGAAGCCCCCATACATAATTCTCCTTGGTGGCGCCGTCCAGCTTGACCGCCAGCAGCCGGGGGTGTTTTCCGCAGATTCTGGCGAATATGGATTCCTGCAGCACCCCTTTTTCATAAAACAGCCCGAAGTAAGCGTCATCGGCCACCACGATCAGGTTTACGCCGGATTTTGCCAGATCGATTAAAACCTCAGCCATCTGATCGGCCTCATGCTCCAGGAGGGAATACCCCGTGGGGTTGTGGGGGAAATTTAAAAGCACAACAACCTTTTTATGGGTTTTCGCCTCTTTTTGGATCTGCTGCTCAAGGGCGGCGATGTTGTATCCCCCTTTATCGGTGAAGATCTTGTAGTGGCTGAGGCGCGCTTTTTTGCGGACACTAAAGATCATGCTGTAGTTTCCCCACATCATATCCGGCAGAATGACCACATCCTCCGGGTCCACCCACACGTCCGCAAAAACGCTGATTCCGTGGGTGATCCCATTGGTGACGATGGGAAGGCTGATGGCCGCGCCGGCCAGGGAGGGGTTTTTCTCATAGATCGCCTTGCGCCAGATTTTTCTCAGTTCGGGGATGCCGAAGGAAGGGGCGTAGGTGACCGATTCCTCCGGGGTGAGGCCGGAGAGGTGCTTCATCACCGAAGGAAGGACCATGGTCCCGCCGCCCTCCTTTGCCATGCCGATGGTGGCGTTCAACCGATGGGCCTTTTCCTTGGCCTCGGCGCTCTGGGTCAAAATCCCCTTCGGGAAAAAAAGGTTTTTCCCGATATCCGAGAGCATGGACATCAGGTGGGAATTTGCGTTTTCAATGATTTTATTGAGTTCCTGGGCGATAACATTCATTTGTTTATCCTTTATACTTACTTCGGGTTGTTGGACAAGGGGTTATGTTGTATTCAGGATGAAAGCTGGTCTGGTTTCATCCTGAATACAAACCCGAATTGCTTAGCATTTTTTTAAAAAAATTGTCAAGCATAAACCTTTTTAAGGGGGGACAGCGGTTTGGGTGCCCTCGGGCTGGAAAAAATCAGTTTAAAGTGAACTAAAGCGTCAAGTGAGCTAAGGTTTGATCAACCGTAAAAAGCTATCTATCCCGCTATGCGATATTTTTACAGTAAGTAACTTATGGATTTTTTTAAAATATTTTTACCACAGAGGGCACAGAGAAAATAAATGAAAAAATTTTTTTCGGTGTCCTCTGGGATCTCTGTGGTTAAATCCTTCATTTTCGAATTTGAAAAACCTAAGTTCCTTGGAAGCCAAGACTGTTCGCTTCGTGAGTCTTTCGGGGCGCGGTTTACATTGAATGCGAAGTTGCAAGAACTCGGCGCAAGCGCCTCATACAGCTTGCAATTTTTAACGCATTCAACGCAACCCGCTTATTCCCCGAAATCCTCAATCTCGCTCACAGTTGACTTTTTACCAATGCATCAAACTTTGAAGTGAGCTAAAATTTTAGTCACTTTAGTCACTTTATACTTTTTTCACTTGTTCCAGGATTCTTTACTTGACGGCCTTGACCACCACAAAGGCGCCCTTTCCGAATCCGTCTTCAACGGTTTCCGGAGGCATATCGGGAATCAGGGCTTGGCGGATTTGCAGGATTTTAAAACCCGCATGCTTCAGATGCTCCAGAATTTCAGGGGTGGAGAAAAAGACAGCCTCTTTATAAAACCTGCTTTCTTCTTTTTTTTTTGCGTATCGCCTGCCCAGATCGCTTGTTTTGTCCACAAACCCCACAATGAGGCATCCGCCGGGCTTTACCACGCGAAAGCATTCCTTAAAGGACTGGGCCGCGCTGTCCACAAAGCAGATGGTCGTCACCATCAGGACAAAATCAAACAAATTTTTGGTAAAAGGCAGGGCCTCCGCAACCGCTGAATAAACCCAAATGCCTTGCATGTGCGCTTTTTCCGCCATTTTTTTCGATGGCTCGACCCCGATTCGGATTCCCAGCGGGACGGCGAATTTTCCAGACCCCACGCCCACCTCCATGCCTTCGGCCTCGGGCGGGGGAAGAACCTGGCGGATCGCTTTTAATTCGGCTTTATACAGGTCTGCATTTTTTTCAAACCACGCGTCATAGTCATCGCTGAATTTTTCAAATGCTTCTGTTTTGGGCATGCGCGCCTCCATGAGGATGATGTGGAGGATGATGTGCCAACTATACGCGAATCCACGAGGTTTTCAATTTTTTTTCATAAAAAATGCAGGCCGATCACAGGTTCTGAGCTATAACTCCTATACCGATAGGAAACCCATATTACAAATTGACAGACCCCCGCAATTCTGTTATTAAACAAATCAAACTTGTGTTGCTTATTTTGTAAACAGTTTATAGAAACCCAAACGCTGTTTTTTGCCAGGCCTTCGGCTGCAGGGTTTGGGGTGGCTCAGGTCCGCCGCGGGATGTAGTTTAAGGATACACTGAAAGGAAATTCCATGCTTCCGGAGTATTTTGAATTTACCCTTCCCACCAAGGTGATTTACGGGATTGGGATTTTAAAAAATATCGAGGGGGCGGTTCGGCGTTTTGGAAAACGCCGCGCCATCCTGGTGACCGACGAGGTGCTGGTCAAGACCGGACCGGTCGACAAGGTAAAAGCCGGGTTTAAGAAATCCGACATCGAGATCGTCTGCACCTATGACGATGTTCCGCCCAACTCCACCATCACCAGCGTTGAAAAATGCGCGGCCAAGGCCAAGAAAAACCAATGCGACCTGTTTATCGCCGTGGGCGGCGGCAGCGTCATCGACACCGCCAAGGTGGGGAACATCCTGTGCGTCAAGGGGGGCAAGGTGGCGGACCATATGGGGGCCTATCTTCTGGAGCCGGATGAAAAACTCCTGCCCATGATTATTGTGCCCACCACCGCCGGCACCGGTTCCGAGGTCACCAAGGTGGCGGTGATCGCAGACCCGGATAACGATGTCAAGCTCCCCTTTGCCGAGGAGCAGTTCCTGCCGGATCTCGCCGTCCTTGATCCCGAGGTGACCGTTTCCATGCCGGGAAAGCTCACCGCCGCCACCGGAATGGACGCCTTGACCCACGCCATCGAGGCGTATGTGGACAAGGAGTGGTCGCCCGCCTCCGATGCCATGGCGCTTCACGCCATTCGCCTGATCAGCAACAATATCCTTCAGGCCTGCGCCCATCCCGAGGATCTTCAGGCCCGGGGGGCCATGCTGGTGGGGAGTTTTCTGGCCGGGGTGGCATTTTCCCATTCCATGGTGGGAATGGCGCACGGGATCTCCCATGCCCTGGGCGGGGTTTACCATATCCCCCACGGTCTTGCCAATGCCCTGGTGCTTCCCGAGGTCATGGAATACAACCTGGAATCCCAAATCGAGCGCTACTCCGATATCGCCGCGGCCCTGGGCGTTACCTTTCCCCAGGTGATCACCGAGAGCCAGAGCCTGCTCAAGGCCGGACGGCTGAAGCTGTTTGAGCATATCGCGACCCTCATGGATTCGGTGCGGCCCTGGATGGACAAACAGTCCTACAAGGCCAAAAGCCTGGCGGCCAAGGCCATCGGCAACCTAAGCTTTGTGGATCAGTGGTTCCGGAACCTGTCGGCAAAGGCCGGGGTTGAAAAAATCCGGGTGCTCAACCGCCAGCTGGCGCATATCACGGGAATGCCGTTGAACTTGAAGGATGCGGGCATCAAGGACAACCTGGCCAGACTGGAGCAGGTGGCCGCCACCGCCATGGAGGACGGTTCCATGCTGTATAACCCGGTGGAGCCGGACCGGGAGGCGGTGATCCGTATTGTAAAGAAGCTTTATCATTCCAAGGCCACCCCGCTTCCGGTGACCAGGGAGGACTTAAACCCCCAGGCGGCCAGGGCCGGCCAGAAGGAGATGAAAAACGTCTTTAAGGATTCGGAGATGCTCTATTCGGTTTTAATCGAGTTTTTCGAGCGGTTGAAAACCCATCCGGATATCGGCCCGGCCCTAAAGAAGACGAACCTGTGTGTTCAGTTTATCTACAAGAACCCTTCGGCCGTCATCACCGTGGATGCCACAGGGGAGGATCTGGTCATCCATAAGGGCGAGTTTGACGGCAAACCCCAGGTCACCATGTCCATGAACGCGGATTTCGCCCACAAGTTCTGGCTCGGAAAGGCAAACCTGGTAAGCGCCCTGACCCGCCGGCAGGTGGTGGCGAAGGGGAACGTGCCCAAAACCCTGAAGCTTTTGCCGATTCTCAATCCGGCCTATGACCTCTACCCGGTGTTTTTAAGGGAAAAGGGACTGGCGCATCTGATCATCACCTGAATCGATTTTATTTCGGCCTGGAATCTGGAAAGGGCATGCCGGATTGTTTTGAAAAATTTGAGCAGAATGTTCCCGGTCCATACTATGTCACAAAGGCCTGCATCGGCTGCAGCCTGTGTTCCGAGATCGCGCCGGACAACTTCCGCGCAAGCGCCGATCCGGAATCGGCCGCGGATAACAACTACGTCTGCAAGCAGCCGTCAACCGAAGCCGAGGAGCTGCTCTGCCGGGAGGCCATGGAATCCTGTCCGGCGGACGCCATTCGGAATGACGGCGAAAAGTGAGAGATTATCATATCAAGGAGGATCCCGTGAAACAGATCGTCAGCATCAGTCTGGGAAAAAGCAAGGATGATTATGAATTTGTCACATCCTTTCTGGATCAGGAGTTCACCATCAAACGCATCGGCACCGACGGGGACGCAAAACGCGCCGCCGAACTGCTGGAAGAATGGGACAAAAAGGCCGACGCCATCGGGCTGGGGGGGGTGAACTACAGCTATACCATCGGTTCCAGTCGTTCCCTGCAGAGCCAGAAGCGGAAGATCAAGAAGCTGCAATCCAGCATCACCTCGCCGGTGACCACCGGGGAGCGGCTGCGGCGGGTGTCTTTTGAGTGGGCGATCCGCCATCTTCAGTTCAAATTCGGCAACAACTACTTCAACTATCGAAAGGTCCTGTTCCTATCCGGCCTTCTCACCTATAACATCGCCCGGGTGATGTCCGAGTACACCGACAACCTGACCTTCGCCGACCCCATTTATGAGAACGGCATTCCCCGGTTTTTAAACTCCTTGAAAGAGTTTGAAACCTACGCCAAGGGGATTCATGACCTGCTCGAATGGGTGCCCAGCAAGCGGCTGGCGGCCTCGGCCGTTCCACTGAAAAAGTGGAATGAATACATCATCCACAAGGCCATTCAGAAAACCAATATCCTGGTGGTGCCGACCTTTGATTTCTATGATTACTTAAAGGGCTGCTCCCTTGAAGAGCTGGGCGGCAAGACCGTGATCACGGCGAACGCCTATGAGGACCGGATCCGGTTCCTTCAGGAGCGCGGGGTGGATGTGATTATCGACTGCACCCCCAAGATCCTGGAGCAGGTGGTGGGGTTTAACGTGCTGGAGGCCATGATCGCCGCGGGTCTGAATATTCCCTTGGACGCGCTTACCGACGACGACCTGCTGGAGGTCATCAGTGAAAATCGGATGGACCCCCGGGTGATTTATCCTCAGGGGGAGTTCCGGCGGGTCAACCGGTTTGCCTTTGTGATCCATCCCCTGTCTCAGGAGCAGCTGAAAAAGGACCCCACCATTGAGCTGGCCTCACGGTACGCCCCTGCCGGTTTTATGGATGCGGTGGAACGGATCATCGCCTACTCGCCGCCTTTTGTTTATTCCAAAATCACCGGAATCAAATCCCCCACCGGCGTGGAGGCCGAAGGCTGGCTGATTACCGTGGGCGGCACCCCCAAGCAGATGCTTTCCCACAGCCCCGAGTTCACCTACAAGCGCCTGTTGCAGGCCGCTAAAATGGCCAAGCGCATGGGCGCCCAGATCATGGGCCTGGGCGCCTTCACCAAGGTGGTGGGGGATGCCGGAAAAACCGTCGCCAAGCTGGCGGATATCCCCATTACCACCGGAAACAGCTACAGCGCCTCCGGAGCGCTCTGGGCGGCTGCGGATGCGGTGCGTCGAATGGGCCTGATCAAGGTGGAGAAGGGAAAGAAGCTCAAGGCGAAAACCATGGTGGTGGGCGCCACCGGCGCCATCGGTTCGGTCTGTTGCCGGCTGCTGGCCATGGCCTTCACCGACCTGGTCATGGTCGATATTCGGCATTCCAAGCTGCTGGCGCTTCAGGAATCCATTCTTAAGGAAACCCCGGACGTGAAGATCGAGATTACCACCCGGGTGGACAAGTACCTTGCGGACATGGACGTGATCGTCACCGCCACCTCGGCCGGCGGCGGAAAAAGCGTGCTGGATATCATGAAGGTCAAGCCGGGATGCGTGATTACGGACGTGGCCCGGCCGCTTGACCTCTCCGCCGAGGATGTGGCCAAACGGCCTGATGTGCTGGTCATTGAATCCGGAGAGATCCTGCTTCCGGGCGACAACGTGGAAATGAAGGACATCGGTCTCCCCCCGAAGGTGGCCTATGCCTGCCTGGCGGAAACCATTGTTCTGGCCCTGGAGGGGCGTTTTGAGGTGTTCACCATCGGCCGGGATATCGAGTGGCAGAAGGTCAAGGAGATCTACAAGATGGGGCTGAAGCACGGCATGAAGCTGGCGGCCATCTCCGGGGTGAACGGGGTCTTTTCCGATGCGGACATCGCCGAGGTGGCGCGGCTGGCCCGGGAGGCCCGCAAGGGCAATGACGTGCTTAAACGAAAGCGCATGGCGGGTTGATGGATAGAGACGGTTTGCCGGAGCAGCCCATGGTCATCGGTTTTGTCCAGACAAAGGGGGGAACGGGAAAGAGCACGCTGGCGCTGAACACCGCGTTTTCCGCCACCATGGCGGAGGCGTTTGATTCGGTGGCGCTGGTGGAGCTGGATCCCCAGGGGACCCTGAAAACCTGGTGGCAGGAGCGGGAGCAGATGGGGTATGATTCCGGTCGGGTTTCCTTTCACCATATCTCCAGCACCCAGCGGGAGGTGTTTCAAAAGGGGATTCAATCCATCTCCGATTATAACGCGCTGATGATCATGGACATCCCCGGCGAAGGCACGGGCCGGCTGCATACCCGTTTTGCCTGCGCCTTCTGCGATCTGGTGATTGTCCCCATGCGTATCTCGACCAATGATGAATCGGCTTTTATCAACAACCTGTATCCGATCATCAAGGAGATCATTTCCGCGGCGCCGGAGAAGCGTGGCCGGTTTTTCGTGCTTCCGGTGTTCACCCATCCGCTGGCCAACCCGAGGCGGTGTTTTGCGTATTTTGAGGACATGCTTCCGCCGCATGTCTCATGTTTGAAGGCGGTTTATCCGGCGCGAAGCGTCTATGAAAACTTCAACCGAAGGGGATTGAACCTTTACGAATATGAAAGGCTCGTGGATTCCAACAAGAAATTTAAGGAGCAGGTGAAACGGGCGATCCAGGACGTGGAAACCATATCCAAAACCATTATTGAAACCGGGAGAGAAAAAAATGGCAGTGTTGAAAGACCAACAACAAAAAGTTGAAAGGGCGTTTGAGGTGGTGGAACGATTGGAAAAAAGGGAAAAAGCCCCAAAGCCGCCGGGGGCCTCTCCCAAGAGCAAAAAAGACAAGGAGCTAAGCTCCGGACTGAGGGTCCATTTTTCCTTAGATGCGCTTGTCTCCGAAAAGGACACCAAGGGGGCCAAGGAAGGGGAGCTTCATCCCGGCAAGTCCAATCTGTTAAATATCCGGTTTACCATCCCTTACATCTGGCAGATTCCGGTGCTGGGCAAAACCGCGTTAAAGGTCATCAAACGTTTTCAGTCGGAAGACTACCCCGAATCGATCCGGGATATTCTAGATTCCTTCAGGCGGAAAAAACCTCTGTAACCCTTCGCGTATCAGCCGCCGTCTGATTTTTTTCGGGAATTCGTCGTTTCTATGAAATTCGGACGCTATGACTGCGCCGCCGTTGAAATGGATGCCTTTCTTTTGGACGGCGGGGCCATGTTCGGTGTGGTGCCCAAGACCCTGTGGGAAAAAAAGATCCCTGCGGATTTACAAAACCGGATTCCCATGACCGCGCGTTCCCTGATCATCCGCGGACACAACAGGACCATCCTGGTGGATGCGGGGATCGGGGACAAGCTTTCGGCCAAGCTCAAAAAGGTGTTCGGAATGGGGAAGACGCCGGGTTCCATGGACGCCCGGCTGGCCGCTTTGGGCTTGACCGCAGAGGATATCACCGACGTGGTGCTCACCCATCTGCATTTTGATCACGCCGGAGGCTGCACCGCCGTTCAAAACAACGCGATCGTTCCGGCCTTTCCTCACGCCACTTACCATATTCAGAAATCTCAATGGGAGCTGGCTTGCCACCCCTCGCTTCGCGACCGGTCGGGCTTTATTGCAGATGACTTTATGCCGCTTTACGCCCAGAAGGTGTTAAACATCATCGACGGTCCGACGGATGATCTTTTTGAAGGGATTTGCCTGATGGTCACCCACGGGCATACCGCGGGCCAGCAGCATCCTCTGATCAAAGGGGATGGCCGGTCTTTATTTTTCTGCGCGGATCTCATCCCCACCGCGGCGCACCTTCCGCTCACATGGCACATGGGGTACGACAACCTTCCCCTGACCCTTCTTGAGGAAAAGCGTCAGGTTCTCAAACGCGCCCTGTCCGAGGACTGGATCCTTTGCTTTCCGCATGATCCGCGGGTTGCGGCCGCATTCATCAGCGGGAAGGTGGAGCGGGCTGAAATAAAAGAGACGGTTTCTCTAAAATTTGAACATTGAACATCGAACGCTGAACGTTGAACGCTGAACGTCGAATGGGGAAGATGTTTTTGGGTTTGCCTTTGATTCGAAGTTCGACGTTGGAAGTTCGATGTTGGACGTTTTTTTTTGAACGCTGAACATCGAACGTTGAACGCTGAACGTCGAATGGGGAAGATGTTTTTGGGTTTGCCTTTGATTCGAAGTTCGACGTTGGATGTTCGATGTTGGACGTTTTTTTTTGAACGCTGAACATCGAACGCTGAACGCTGAACGTCGAATGGG
>DYLE01000032.1:0-4510 GCA_020722245.1 Desulfonema limicola | reverse complement strand
GACGTTTTTTTTTGAACGCTGAACATCGAACGCTGAACGCTGAACGTCGAATGGGAAATTTGCCCCATTTTTTTGTTTTTGATTTGACGTTCATTTTGCTTTAATTATTTAACGCTGAACGTCGAATGGGGAAGATGTTTTGAGGTTTGCCTTTGATTCAGAGTTCGACGTTCGATGTTCGATGTTCGACGTTCATCTTTTTTTAACAGGCGGCGGTTTTTTTTGTTGATCCTCTTGATTCGGGGTTTCTGTTTTAAACTCAAAAACCAGCTCATCCTTTTTGATCATCTTGAGCTCCTGGCGGGCGATGCTTTCGGTATAGGCCGGGTCGTCTTTTAGCCGCTTGATTTTTCGGTACATCTCAATATTCTGCTGCTCAAGGGCTTTATTTTCGAGCTCGAGGTCGTTTAGTTTTTGCCTCATGCCCCTCATTTCCATAAACCCCCGGTCGCCGGTGATGATGAGCGCCAGATAGGAGAGCAGGATCAGGGCGGCGAAAACAAGGGCGATTATTGCATGCACCGGTTTCATGATGCCCTCCTCTTTTTCATCATGTCGTAAATTGTATAAACCTCCGGGCAGCCGAGCATGACCGCGGAAACAAGATAAATGATCGCGCCTGCGGTGATGCCGCCGGCGATCACGACCAGCAGCCTCAGGCTTGAGGCCGGTTCCGATGATGGAAAGAAAGCGGCAAGCAGCCACAGACCGGCGCCCATGATGATCGAGCATACAATGGACTTTAGGGTGGACACCATGATTTTTTTCCAGCCCAGGGAGCCGAGTTTTTTGCGCAGCGCCCATGCCAGAAGTCCCAGGTTCAGGATGGATGCCAGGGAGGTGGCCAGGGCCAGGCCGCCGTGCTGAAGCGGCCCCATCAGTCCGAGGCCCAGCAGCAGGTTGGCGATGATGGAGACCGTGGCCATCGTGACCGGGGTGACGGTGTCCTGCAGGGAATAAAAGGTGGAGACCACCACCCGCACGCTGGCGAACGCCCAGAGGCCCACGCAGTAGTAAATAAGGGCCAGGGCGGTGAGCCGCGTGCTTTCCGGATCAAACGCCCCCCGCTGAAACAGCAGGGCGATCATGGGCTGCCTGAGGAGGATGAGCCCTGTCATGGCCGGAAGGGTGATGAAAAAAATCAGGTTCATGGCGTACACGAAGGTGTTTTTCAGCTCCGCCATGTTTTTTTCAGCGGCCAGGCGGGACAGGCTGGGAAGCACCGCCACGGACAGGGATATGGCGAATATCCCCAGGGGGAACTGGACCAGCCGGTCTGCGTAATACAGGTAGGAGACGCTCCCCTCGGGCAGAAGGGAGGCCAGCAGGGTGCCGATCAGGATGTTGATCTGGTAAACCGCAGCCCCGAAAACCGTGGGGAGCATCAGGGCGCCGATCTGTTTCAAACCGGGATGATAGAGCCTGGCTTTTTCCCAGAAGTTGAAATTTTTTTGAATCAAAAAAGGAACCTGAAGGGCCAGCTGAAGCACCCCGCCGATCAGCACGCCGATGGCAAGTCCCAGGACCGGCTGATCCAGATGCGGCGAGATGAACAGCACCGCCCCGATGATGGACAGGTTTAAAAAAACCGGGGCCAGGGCCGGGGCCGCAAAGTGCCCCAGGACGTTTAGGATCCCCATGCAGAGGGCCACCAGGCTGATAAAAAAGATGTAGGGGAACATGATCCGGGTGAGGGTTACGGTGAGGGTGAATTTCATGCCGGTAAACCCAGGCGCCATGACCCGGACGATTCCAGGCGCGGCCAGGATTCCCACAAGGGTGACCGCCGCCAGGATCACGGAAAGCATGCGGAGCGCCGACCTGGCCATGCGAAAGGCCTCGGGCTTTCCCTGCCGGGTGATGTACTCGGAAAAAACCGGAACAAACGCGATGGACAAGGATCCTTCGGCAAACAGCCGCCTCAGCAGGTTCGGTATTCGAAAGGCCACAAAAAACGCATCCGAGAGAAGGCCGGCCCCGAAAAACCAGGCCACCACCATGTCCCTGACAAAGCCCAGAATCCGGCTGAGCAGGGTGGCGATGCCGATCACCCCGGCGGCCCTTGCGATTTTTTTATTTTCGCGCATCATGCTGGAACCGGTTTTTTTTCATTATTCCTGAGGCGGTCGTAAAAAGCTGTCTATCCTGCTTTGCGGTGGTTTTACAGTAAATAACTTATGGATTTTTTTTAATATTTTTACCACGGAGGGCACAGAGAAAATAAATGAAAAAATTTTTTCGGTATTCTCTGTGATCTCTGTGGTTAAATTGTTCATTTTGTGGACGTGGAAACAATAAGTTTTTTGGGAGTTTATGGATGGCGTTGTTTGCGCCGTTGTATCGACAAACACCGGTACCAACAAAAAACTTGACATCGGTGCTTGAATCGGTTACGAAGTTCCGCAAAACTTTAAAATCCTTAAAAAAAAGGGGTGAACACAGTGGCGAACCATAAATCCGCGATCAAGCGGAATATTCAGAGCAACAATCGGCGGCTGCGCAACCGCGCGGTCAAAACCCGGGTGAAATCGGTGGTGAAAGCGGTCCGGCTTTCCGGAGCGCAGGATGATGCCGCGACCCTTTCCGGAAAACTTAGGGTGGCCCAGGCGGTGATCGACAAGGCGGTGAAGAAAGGGGTTATCCATTCGAGAACCGCCGCAAGGAAGATATCCCGGCTTTACAAGGGGGCCAACCGGCCGGCGTCCGCATAGCCTTTGTATCAAACCCGTCAGACTTCAAAAATTATCCGTTAACCGGTAATAGATCCGCTCGGCGATCCTTTCTGAAAGGATGACCAGAGCGGATTTTTTGTTCTGTTCGGTCCTCAGCTTGTCCGAAGCGATGGCGTAGGTTTCGTCCTCGGACACATCCTCCGCCTTCCAGATCAGCCTTCCGTCCGGAGCGGTCAGCTTTAAATCCACCACCACCCGTATGCGCCGCTCCGTGGAGGCGTGGGTGGTCTGGTGGGCGATGGTGTCTGTGGTCGCGGATTTGATGACCCCGGAAAGCATAGCCTCGGCGTTGTCCTTGCTCGTCATCTGGACGGACTTAAAACGGGTGAAGTAGTTGATCAGTTCATTGCTGATGAGATGCTCCAGACCGGTTTCCCGGGTCCGGTTTTCAAAAACCCCGACACTCAGCCGGGTGATCCCCTCCGGCAGGGTGCCGCCACCGGAGAACTGATACCCGCAGGCAAAGAGCAACAGGCAGATCGCCACGAGGGTTTTTACATGGGGTCGCATATGGGTATTGCGCGTATTCATCAGATCACGATGTTGACCAGCTTTTTTTCCACCAGAATAACCTTTCGAAGGGGTTTATCCCCGATACACCGCCTGACGTTTTCCTCGGCCAGCGCTGCGTTTTTAATGGCCTGATCATCGGCGTCCGCGGGGATTTGAAACCGGCCTCTGAGCTTTCCGTTCACCTGAACCACTACGGTGCGCTGATCCACCGCGAGCGCCTCCTCCTGATACGCCGGCCATAAAGCGGTCGAGATGCTGCCTTCCGGGTGTCCCAGCTCCTTCCAGAGCTCCTCGGCAAAATGCGGCACCACCGGGGCGAGCAGAAGGACCACGGTTTCTAAGGCAAACCGCATGACGCCCGCGGCTGAGGGATGGGCGGTGGCCTCCTCTACTCCGTACATGGCGTTTACCAGCTCCATGACCGCGCTGATGGCGGTATTGAAGTGAAACCGCTGTTCCACGTCGGCGGTGACCTTGGCGATGGTCTGGTGGGTTTTGGTGTAAACCTGCTTTAAATTCTGATCCAGTTCCGCTATCTCGGATTTATAAGGGTCGGCCTGCGCGATTTTATCCATCCAGTCCTGGGCCAGCCGCCAGATCCGGTTTAAAAACCGAAAAGCCCCCTCGACCCCCTGCTCGCTCCACTCCAGGTCCCGCTCCGGCGGGGCGGCAAACAGGCAGAACAGCCGGACCGTGTCCGCCCCGTATTTTTCAAGCAGGGTATTGGGGTCGATGACATTTTTTTTGGATTTGGACATCTTTTCCACCCGGCCGACAACGATCTCGCTCCCGCATTTTTTGCACCGCCGGGTTTCCTCTTTGATTTCAGCCTCCTCCGGAAACAGGAACCCGTGTTCGGGGCAGCGATAGGTTTCCTTGCAGACCATCCCCTGGGTCAAAAGCCGGGTAAACGGCTCCTTAAATCCGGTCAGGCCCATGTCCTGAAGCACCCGGGTAAAATAGCGGGAATAGAGCAGGTGCAGCACCGCGTGCTCCACCCCGCCGATATACTGGTCCACCGGCATCCAGTACTCCACGGCTTTTTTGTCGAACATGCCGGAGCCAAACCCCGGGCTGCAGTAGCGTTCGAAATACCAGGAGGACTCCACAAAGGTGTCCATGGTGTCGGTCTCCCGCCGGGCCTTTTGGCCGCATTGGGGGCAGACCGTATGGACAAACGATTCCAGTTCGGGAAGCGGCGAGCCGCCGCCCTTCAGAAGGGCGGCGTCCTCCGGAAGCAGCACCGGCAGGGCTTTTTCCGGCAC
>DYLE01000031.1:2988-16405 GCA_020722245.1 Desulfonema limicola | reverse complement strand
TCCACATACCCGCCCAAAGCACCCATCTTGGTGACGTCAAAGGGCCCCTGTTGCACCGTCAATTTTTGCACCGTCAGCATGTTGATATGGGAAAGATTGGGGTCTTTTCGGCTGCCGCAGGCACCCTCAAGGATTCCGCCATCCAGCAGCACCTTGATATTCTCTTGACCAAAACCGCGCACGGAAACCTCGTTGCCGTATCCGCTTTTGCGTATCATCTGCACTTCGACCAATTCGTCCGAAAGAATTTCAGCGAAATCGACCACCTTATGCGATCTCAGCTTGCGGCTTTCGATTTCCTGTTTTTCATCATCAATTGCGGCCCCAGTCACAACGATAGTTTCAAGCTGAAATATTTCCCTAGGGGGATCAGCTGATGAAGAATTTTCATCACCATTTTTTTCTTGGGCGTAAGAAAAACCGGAAACTGTCAAAATAATCAACGCCATAACGAAATATTTACTTTTGCCAACAATTTTCATTTCCTCCTCCTATTCATTGTCTCTCCTCCTGAAAGTATGTTAATGCTAATGCAAAAGCATTTGCAAAAATCTACCCGAAGGGCCATCATCTGTCAAGCTTATTGCGAAAATACTTGCAAATAGAATAGAAAAAACTTAAACTCTTGAAAAAGGAGCGTTCCCCCGATCATGAAATCGGGTGTGCGGGGATGAACATTCGAAAAGCTCGACAACGTAAAATCAGTAACTTATGGAAATTTGCATAGGAGGTATAGACCTTGAGGCGCAACACAACACAGAGAACCGCCATAGAACAGGTGTTTAGCCAGCACGAAAGGCCGTTGGGGGTGGATGAGGTTCTCACATACGGCCGCAAGCTCGTGGAGTCCCTCAACCAGGCAACGGTCTATCGGAATCTCAAAATTCTCATCGATGACGGGTGGTTGAAACGAATTTTCCATCCGTCTCTCGGGGCCCTGTATGAACGAACCGGAAAGGGGCATCACCACCACTTTTACTGCCATGAGTGCCACCGCGTCTTTGAGATTCCTGGCTGTGCCCTAAGGGAAGATGAAGCGGCACCAGACGGATTTGTTGTGGAAGATCACGAAATATTCCTATTTGGTGTTTGCCCATCCTGCGCGGGGTGACAAAATGATTTTTTCGTTTCGTCTGTTATCAGACGCCTGTCAGAAAGGATGAGCCGGTTTGCCGGTTCCTGTTGCCATAGATCACATGTTTCGGGCTTTTCATCAGCATTTTTTTCAAAGCAAGACATGAGCATGGTATAATAAATCGAAATGTTCCTTAATTTTTCCTAACAACAGCATGAACGCGGAAAGGCAAAAGCTGCGCTCCCTTCGGTCGCTCCACTTTTACCAGCCGGCTATGCGGGGCGTTTGCTCCACTGAATAGACGATCATCCCAGACTTAGGGGAAGACTACAAAATTTGATAGCCCCAGGATCGGCTTTGTATCTTATCTGCCGAGCCTGTTTGATTGACGGCATCAGCGGGCAGGGGCAAGACGCTGTCCTTGCTGTGGAGATGCAAACGCCTATCAGAGGGCAGCCTGTTTTGCGGAAAGCTGGCCGCAGGCCGCAGAGATATCGCTTCCCTTGCTCCGGCGGATCATCGCGGTGTAGTTCTTCTGGCAGAGCACGGCCTGGAAGTTTAAGATTCTTTCCTCCTCCGGCCGCTCAAATTCGCTGGCCGGATGAGGGTTAAAGGGGATCAGGTTGATCTTGGCCTTTACCGGACGCAGAAGCTTAGAGAGCCTTAAGGCATCCTCGGGGGAGTCGTTGACATCCCGGATCAAGATGTATTCAAAGGTGATCTTATCCCTCGGGGTGAGCGGATAGCGGGCGCAGGCGTCGATGAGCTGTTCGAGCGGGTAGGTGCGGTTGATGGGCATCAGCAGGCTGCGGGTCTTGTCGTCCGACGCATTCAACGAAACCGCCAGCCTCACCCGGGTGTCCCGGGCAAGGTCCTCGAATTTGGAAACCATGCCCGAGGTGGAAAGGGTGACCCGCCGGTTTGAGAACCCGAGGCCGGTATCGTTGTTGGTGATGTGTTGAAGGGCGCTCACCACCGGGCTGTAGTTGGCCAGGGGTTCTCCCATGCCCATCAGCACGATGTTTTTAAGCCTTTTGTCCCCGCCGATGTCTTTTTGAACCCCGAGCACCTGGCCGATGATTTCCCCCCGGGTGAGGTTTCGAATCAGGCCGGTCTTTGCGGTCATGCAGAACCGGCACCCCATGGCGCAGCCGACCTGGGTGGAGATGCACAGGGTGTAATGATTTTTTTCAGGGATCAGGACGGTTTCGATGCCGTTTCCATCGGATAATCCGAACAGGTATTTTCGGGAACCATCGTGGGCGTTTTCCACCTTTTTGATTTCAAGGGAGCTAATGAAAAACCGCTCTGCGAGCAGTTTGCGGACGCTTTTTGCGATGTCGGTCATCTCTTCAAAGTCGTCTGCGCCCCGGGTGTAGATCCACCGCATGACCTGTTTGGCCCGGTAAGGTTCAATGCCCAACGACCGGCACCAGTCGTTTAGCTGGTCATGGTCGAGCTCGTGGATATTTAAGATTTTGTCCGCGGGGTGAGGCATCGGTGTTCCGGTATGTATGAAAATCGTCGTTTTATCAGAGGGATGGCCAGTTTTTTCTTTACAATTTAAATGATATATTATACTTGACATAGCATCGATGAAATAATAATTTCAAGAATTTCGTTAAAAGGCTCGACTGCTTTATGTTTGAAAATTTAAGCAACCGGCTTAACTCGGTTTTTAAGAAACTGAAAGGTCAGGGCAAGCTGACCGAGAAAAACATCGAAGAGGGGTTGAAGGATGTGCGTCTGGCCCTTCTTGAAGCCGACGTCCATTATCGGGTCGTCAAGCAGCTGATTTCTGACATTCAGGGGCGCGCTATCGGCCAGGAGGTGCTGTCGAGCCTGACCCCGGGCCAGCAGGTGATCAAGATCGTCAACGATTGCCTCAAGGAATTGATGGGGGACAAAAATGAGGAGCTTGCGCTTTCAGGCCCGCCGCCGGCTGCGGTGATGCTGGTGGGGCTTCAGGGTTCGGGCAAAACCACCACGGCGGGCAAGCTTTCGGTTTTTTTAAGAAAACAGGGTAAACGGCCGTACCTGGTACCCGTGGATGTTTACCGGCCGGCCGCTATTGATCAGCTTCAAAAGCTGGCCTCCGAGCTGTCGGTTCCGGTTTTTCCGTCCACCACCGAGATGCAACCCGTGCGCATATGCCGGGAGGCCAAGGAGGCCGCGCAATCGGCGGGGTGTGACACGATGATCCTGGATACCGCCGGCCGGCTGCATGTGGATGAAACCCTGATGGCCGAGCTGGTCGATATCAAGAAGGCGGTGCAGCCCTCGGACATCCTGCTGGTCGCCGATGCCATGACCGGCCAGGACGCCGTGAATATCGCCAAGTCGTTCAACGATGCCCTGGATATCGGCGGGGTGATCCTCTCCAAGATGGACGGGGACGCCCGGGGCGGGGCCGCGCTGTCCATCAAGGCCATCACCGGCAAACCGATCAAATTTATCGGGGTGGGTGAAAAGCTAAACGAGCTGGAGCGGTTTCATCCGGACCGGATGGCCTCCCGGATTCTGGGAATGGGGGACATGCTCTCCCTCATTGAGAAGGCCCAGAGCGTGGTGGATGAAAAAAAGGCGGCCGAGCTTGAAAAAAAGCTGAGAAAAAACGAGTTTACCCTGGCGGATTTTCGGGATCAGATGGCCCAGGTCAGAAGAATGGGGTCGTTAAACGATCTGATCAAGCTGATTCCGGGCGTCAGCAAAAGCAAGCATCTGAGCGGTCTTCAGGTGGATGAGCGCGAGCTCGTCAAGATTGAGGCGATCATCAATTCCATGACCCCCGTGGAGCGGCGGAACCACCAGATGATCAACGGCAGCAGAAGAAAAAGGATTGCAAAAGGAAGCGGAACCAGTATACAAGATATCAATCAGTTGTTGAAAAATTATTCACAAGTGCTCAAGATGATCAAAAAGATCAACAAGGGCGGTTTAATGCGCGGCATGGGCCGCGGAATGATGCCTTTTTAAAAGGAGTTTGAAACAGTATGGCGGTAAAGATCAGATTGGCCAGATACGGCGCGAAAAAGAGACCGTTTTACCGGATCGTGGCGGCGGACAGCCAGTACCCGCGTGATGGAAGATTTCTGGAGAACCTGGGCACCTACAACCCCATGGCAAACCCGTCTGAAGTCACCCTGAAAAAGGAAAGGGTTGAATACTGGTTGAGCAAGGGTGCAACCCCCTCGGATACGGTGAACAGCCTTTTGAAGAAGGAAGGAATGTACTCGAACCCTGCTTAGTTTTTTTCCCTTTCAATCCCAATTCCCAAGCTGCCATTAAAGGAGATGGACCATGAAAGAACTGATCACGCATATCGCAAAGGCGCTTGTTGACAAACCGGATGAGGTGAAGGTTACCGAAGTTGAGGGTGACCAGACCTCCGTACTGGAGCTGAAAGTCGCCAAGGAGGACCTGGGTAAGGTGATCGGTAAACAGGGAAGAACCGCTCGAGCCATGCGGACGCTTCTGGGTGCGGCATCGGCAAAGATAAAAAAACGGACGGTCCTTGAAATCGTCGAAGATTGACCTTGATGGGGAAAGACGCGGTCCTTCACATCGGCAGGATCGTGGGGGTTCACGGGGTGAGGGGCGGCTTAAAGCTCTGCTCCTTTTCGGAAACCACCGGGTGGTTTGAACCGGGCAAACAGGTTCTGGCCCGGCAGCGAAACGGTGAGACAAGGCTCTACACGGTTGCCGGCCGGCAACCGCATAAGAAGCTTCATCGCATTTTTTTTGAGGGGGTTTCCGACCGTAACACGGCGGAGGCGCTGGTCGATGCCGAGCTTTTCATCGAACGCGCCAGCCTTCCAGATCCCGGTGAGGACAGCTGGTACTGGTGTGATCTTCTGGAAATGGACGTATATCAGGAGGATGGCACCTATATCGGACGGATCGCGCATGTGTTTGCCACCGGAGCGAACGATGTGTTCGTGGTCCGGCAGGGTGAAAGAGAAACCCTGATACCGGCCGTCGCATCGATCGTGAAACAGATCGATCTGGATAAAAAGCGAATGACGGTGGACCTGCCCGAGGGGTTGTAAAGGGCGCCGGATTCATGGATTTTATTATACTGACGATTTTTCCCGAAATGTTTGCTTCCTTTTTGGAACACGGGATGATCCGGCGGGCGATTGCGGGGAACCGGATTACGGTCACTCCCATCGATATTCGGGATTTTGCAGAAGGGAGGCATAAGACCACCGACGACAGGCCCTATGGCGGAGGGTCCGGAATGGTGATGAAGCCGGAGCCTTTAGCCGGCGCTGTGGCCGAGGCGAAACGCCGAAGCTCCGGAGCGACAACGATCCTGCTCTCCCCCCAGGGGAGGGTGTTTAAACAATCGGTGGCAAAAGAGCTGTCTCAGAAAAGCGGGCTCATCCTGGTATGCGGCCGGTATGAAGGGGTGGATGAGCGGATTTACCGCTGCATCGACGATGAGATTTCCATCGGGGATTACGTGCTGACCGGCGGCGAACCTGCGGCCATGGTGGTTATTGATGCGGTCGCCCGGCTGCTTCCGGGGGTGCTGGGAGGGGAGGATTCGGCCCAGAAGGATTCGTTTTCAGAGGCGTTTTTGGAGCATGCCCATTACACCCGGCCGCCGGAGTTTGAAGGGGAGGGCGTGCCGCCGGTGCTTTTATCCGGAAACCATAAGGCCGTTGACGACTGGCGGCTTGAATCCTCGCTGATCCGGACGTTGCTGAAGCGGCCCGACCTGATCGGTGAAAAAGATTTAAGCCCCCGGGAAAAAGAGATCCTGAAAAGGTGGTGCGGATATATTGAACGCGTTATCTCGGGCCGATCTGTACCTGGCCCTGGTGCACCATCCGGTGAGGAACAAAAACGGTGAAACCATCGCTTCGGCGGTGACCAACCTGGATCTGCACGACATCTCAAGGGCGGCGAAGACTTACGGCGTCAAGGGCTTTTATGTGGTCACGCCGTTTGCGGATCAGCAGGCGATTGCCGAAAAGATTGTTTCTCACTGGACAGATGGGTATGGAGGGGTATATAACCCCGAGCGTAAAGCGGCGCTGGAGCTTGTCCGAATAAGGGAATCCTTCGCCTGCGTGGTGGAGGAGATTAGAAGGGATCATCCTCTCGGCGTTCAGGTTGTCGTCACCAGCGCTTCGGACAAGAAGGATGCGTTGCGGTTTGAGGATTTTCGGCGGCTTCTGACGGAGAATCGAAGCGCCTATCTGTTGGTTTTCGGCACGGGATGGGGGTTGACGGAGGAGTTCATCCAAGCGGCGGATTTTATACTGGAGCCGATCAGGGGAGGCTTTGCATACAATCACCTGTCGGTTCGGTCCGCCGCGGCGATCATCTTAGACAGGGTATTGGGCAGCCCGGTTTGAAGCCTAACGAATGAGGACGCATGCACGCATGCGTTTTAAAAACAGGTTATTTCAGAGGGTGACATGGAAAAGATCAGACAGTTGGAAAAGGAGCATCTGCGGCTGGATCACCCGGAGTTTTTTCCGGGGGACACGGTAAAGGTGCATGTGCGAATCCGTGAAGGGGAAAAGGAGCGGATTCAGATTTTTCAGGGGGTGGTGGTCAGCCGGCGCAAAGGGACCACCAACGCCTCCTTCACCGTTCGCAAGGTCTCTTACGGGGTCGGGGTGGAGCGGGTTTTCCCCCTGCACTCCCCCAGCATCGACAAAATCGAGGTGGTCTCCCACGGCCGCGTGCGCCGATCAAAGATCTATTACGTGCGCGATTTAAGCGGGAAAAAGGCCAGGATCAAAGAGCTTCGCCGGGAGTGAGTCGGCAGGGCGGTCAGAGCGGAAGCGGCGGACTTTTGAACCGGCCCCAGGCCCCGGTGAACCGTTTGCAGCTTTGGTTTTACATGGGGTAAACGATGTGGGCGTTTGAAAAAACAGCCCGGGATAACGGCTTTGTAAGGATCGCCGGGGTGGATGAGGCCGGCCGGGGGCCGCTGGCCGGGCCGGTCGTGTCTGCGGCGGTTATCCTTCCCCAATCCCTGCCGGTTTCCGGAATAAACGACTCCAAGCAGGTGCCCCCCAAAAAACGGGAAAAGCTCTACCACGAGATTTATCGGTATGCGATCGCCGTGGGCGTGGGGATTGTGGATCCGCTGGAAATCGATCGGATCAATATCCTGCAGGCCGCGTTAACGGCCATGGCGATCTCAGTGATGAATCTTACTCCAAGGCCTGATTTTCTTTTAATCGACGGCCAGTTTCCGGTCCCGTTGAAACTCCCCCAGAAGCCGATTCCCAAGGGTGATTCCCTGAGCATCTCCATCGCGGCCGCCTCCATTGTCGCCAAGGTGACCCGGGACCGGCTGATGGAGCGATACGCCGATGAATACCCGGAGTTTGATTTTGCGACAAACAAGGGGTATCCCACCAAAGCCCACCGGGAGGCGATCCGTCGTTTTGGAACCTGCCCGATTCACCGGCGAAGCTTCAAGGGGGTCTGCACCTAGCGGCCGGTGATTTCCTCGTTGCTTCCAAGGAGCTTAGATTTTCCGGTTTGAAGAATGAACAAATGAACCACAGGGGGCACAAAGCACACAGAGAAAAACGCCAGTTTTTCACCTTCAGGCTTCAGTCTTCTACCTTCAGCCTTCTTCCTCTGTGGTAAAAATATTATAAAAAAAACAATAAGATAATTACTTTAAAAATACCGCAAAGCGGGATAAACAGCTTTTTAGGTCATCCTGAAAGAAGGGGTATGCTAAACCGCAGCCAGAGGTTCGGGAACTTGGGCGAGGCTGTCGCCGTCCGTCATTTAGAAAAAATGGGGTATCGTATCCTTCACCGCAACTACCGCACCCGCCTGGGTGAAATCGATATCATTGCAAGGGATAAGGACACCCTGGTGTTTGTGGAGGTGAAATCCAGGGCCTCATCGGTCTTCGGCGGAGCAAAGCAGGCCGTCACCCGTGCCAAGCAGCGGCAGATCTGGAAAAACGCGCTGTATTACCTTAAGACAACCCACCAGATGAACGCAAAGGCCCGTTTTGACGTGGTCGCCGTCAGTTCGGAGAACCAAAAAACCAGCGTCGAGGTCATCAAAAATGCCTTTGAAGCCGCAGGTTGACGAGGTGTGCAGTCGACATGCCCCCGGTGTTCTCTACGTGGTCGCCACCCCCATCGGCAACCTGTCGGATATTACCCTGAGGGCTCTGGATACCTTAAAGGCCGTGGATCTGATTGCCGCCGAAGACACCCGGCAGACCCGGAAGCTTCTCGACCGGTATCAGATCCGAACCCGCCTGATCTCATGCCATGAGCACAATGAGGCGGCGCGCGCAGGGCTTATCCTGGAGAAACTCAAATCCGGGCTGTCCGTGGCCCTGGTCAGCGACGCCGGAACCCCTTGCGTGTCCGATCCAGGGTATCGTGTGTTAAAGGCGGCCATTGCTGAAGGAATTCATATCGTGCCGATTCCCGGCGCGTCCGCGGCGGTTGCCGCGCTTTCCGTTTCCGGGCTGGCGTCCGATGCGTTTTTATTTGTCGGTTTTTTATCCCCCAGGTCATCTAAAAGACAGGCGCGTTTAAGACAGCTTGCCGGGGAATCCGCCACCCTGGTGTTTTATGAGTCTCCCAAACGGATATCGGATCTGATGGCCGAGGCCAAGCAGATCCTGGGTGACCGGGACAGCGTGCTGGCCCGGGAAATGACCAAAACCCATGAGACGTTTTTGAGGGGGCGGCTCTCCGAGCTGATCGCTGAAACAGATCGCCAGCAGCCCATCCGGGGGGAGATCACCCTGCTGATATCCGGTGCGACAGAGGATGCGCCGGTATGCGCCGACGATCTGCGCGGTCGGATTCTTGAGGAGCTCAAAAGCGGAAATACCGGTGCGGCCGGCCTGGCCCGGGAGCTTTCCAAAACCCTGGGGGTAGCGAAAAATACCGTCTATGACATGATCCTCGCCGTCAGATCAGAACAGAATAAAGTTATGGAATCAAAGAAAGGGGAGAATCAAAATGGATAAGCTGGATGCCATTTTTTCACCGGAGTCCGTGGCCGTGATCGGGGCTTCGCAAACCCCGGGTAAGGTGGGGCACGACATTTTTGCGAACATCCTTCGAGGGGGCTACAAGGGGACGCTTTATCCGGTCAACCCGACAGCCCGTTCCATCCTGAGTGTTCGATGTTATCCGACTGTTTTGGACATTCCGGATCCGGTCGACCTGGCCATGATTATTCTACCCCCCAAGGCGGCCCTTAAGACCGTGGATGACTGCATTCACAAGGGGGTCAAGGGGGTTGTCATCGTGTCCGCGGGATTTAAGGAGGTCGGCGGCGAGGGGGCGTGCATCGAGGAACAGATCGCTGAAAAATGCAGGAAGGCGGGTATCCGGCTGGTGGGCCCCAACTGCCTGGGGGTGATCAACCCCGGCGCCAAGGTCCGTCTCAACGCCAGTTTTTCCACACGTATGCCGCTGGCCGGCAACATCTCGTTTATTTCCCAGAGCGGCGCCTTATGCACGGCGGTTCTGGATTTTGCCGCGGATCGGGGGTTTGGTTTTTCCAAGTTTATTTCCATCGGGAACAAGGCGGATGTGGATGAGCTGGACCTGCTGCGCTATTATCACAAAGATCCGGAGACCGACGTGATCATGATTTATATGGAAGAGCTGCGCTATACATCCACCTTTATTGAGGAGGTGAAGCAGATCACCTCCGGCGAAAAGCCCACCCCCATTCTCGTCATCAAATCAGGAAAAACTGCGGCAGGGGCCGCCGCGGCCGCATCCCATACCGGCTCTCTGGCCGGTTCCGAGGCGGTATATAACGCGATTTTCAATCAGAGCGGGATTATCCGCGTGGACACGGTAAATGACCTGTTTGACTTTGCCATCGCCTTCTCCTCCCGGCGGATACCTGCTGGAAACCGGGTCGCTATTATCACCAATGCGGGCGGACCCGGGATTATCGCCACGGACATGACCGAGATTTCAGGCCTGAGGCTGGCACACTTCAGCCCGAAAACCGATGAGGCGCTTCACCGGGTTTTGCCGCCCACCGCGAATTTTAAGAATCCGGTGGATGTCATCGGCGACGCCACCAGCGAACGGTATGAACAGGCCCTCAAGGCCGTGATTCGGGACGATGGGGTGGACGGTGTTCTGATGATCCTGACCCCTCAGTCCATGACCGACGCCATCGGCACCGCAGAGGCCATCGTTCATACCTATAAAACCTGTAAAAAACCGATTGTCTGCAGCTTCATGGGGGTGGTGGATGTGTCGGCCGGGGTCAAACACCTTCAGGAAAATCACGTGCCGGTTTACCTGTTTCCCGAAAATGCGGCGCGTGCCCTGGGTAAGCTCTATGAGGCCGCGCTCTGGCTGGAGCGCAAGATTCTTCCGGAGTATGATTTAAAGTTCAACACCCGGCGGGCGTATGAGATCATTGACGAATGCCTGGCTCAGGGAAAGACCGTCCTGGGGGAGGACGATGGGCATGAACTGCTGGAATGCTATGGGTTTAAGGCCCCGCCCATGCGGCTTGCCCACTCGGCAAAGCAGGCTATGGATTTTGCCGAAGAGATCGGGCTGCCGGTGGCGATGAAGGTTGTTTCCCAGCAGATTCTGCACAAGTCGGATGCCGGCGGGGTGATGGTGGATCTTAAAACCGTAAAGGCCGTGGAGGCCGCGTATGCGGAAATCGTGGAGAACGCCAAACGGTTTAAGCCGGATGCCCGCATCGACGGGGTGCTGGTTCAGAAGATGGTGCCGCCCGGCCAGGAGGTGATCCTCGGGGTTCATAAACATTCCGGGTTCGGCCATCTGATCATGTTCGGGATCGGGGGGATCTATGTGGAGCTGTTTAAGAACGTCACTTTTAAGCTGGCGCCCATCGGACGGAATAACGCCCGGCGCATGATCAAGAGCATCAAGGGGTATGAGATGCTCACCGGTTTTCGCGGAAAACCCGTGGCCGACCTTGAAGCCCTGGAAAAGCTGCTGGTGGGGCTCTCGCAGATGGTGATGAACCATCCGCAGATCAAGGAAATGGATATCAACCCCTTGTTTGTTCACGAGGCGGGAAAAGGGGCCACCGTGGCCGACATCATTATCACCCTGGAGAAGGGGTAGAATCCGTTCGAGCGGATCACGCGCTAGGTAATCGTGATCACCCTTCCCGCGCCTCCCTCCATCGAAACGGAGGGGTATCGACGGCGTATCTCATCCTTGTACTGGGTGCAATGGGTGGCGCAGATCAGGCTGAGGCCCGCAAGCAGGTGGAACTCGCGAAAGCCGTGAAGCCCGCCGATCAGGGCGGTCACTTTTCCGAACCGTGAGGCGGCTTTCAGGATTTGATCCACGCCGGGGTGGGAGCATCCGGCCACAACGACCAGGGCGTCTTCCTGCCGGATCACCAGGGACTGCTCCATGTTTTTTAGGGTGCCGGTGGAATACAGGTTGTCATGGATATTGACCGGTGTGCTGATGGAAATCAGATCCATTCGGGGGTAAGACATTGAAAACCGGGCCGGCACATACACCCGAACCGGGTTTGTGCGCAAAAAATCAGCCAGGCCGCCGGTATGGTCCCAGTGGTCATGGGAGATGAACACCTCCTTGATGGCACGAGGCTCCACGCCGAGCTTCTGCATATTGCCCATCAGGATTCGGCCGTCTGCGCCGGTGTCGAATAAAAGGGTCGTCTCCCCGGTTTGAATCAGGCAGGCGAACCCCCAGTCCGCCGCAAGGCTCGGATCCCACGCGTCGTTGTCATAGAGGAGGGTGATCTGCATTTTTTTTTACTGTCAAAGCGATGCGGGTTTGAGGATGGCCGTCGATTCCGGCGGTCATCCTCGATCTGGGCAAGGGGTTTACAGGTTATTCCTCTTTTTCCTTGCTTGCTGCTTTTTCCGCTTTCAGCTCGGCAATCCGCTGCTGAATTTGGTTTAGAGCGTTTTCAAAAAATTTCGCCTCATTTTTAAGGGCAGTGAGCTCCTGCTGGGGGGTGGGCGCTGTCGCATAGGGTACGGTATAGGGGTAAGGGTATCCGTACCCCGCATAAGGTGCGCCCCAGCGCATTCCGCGTCCCCATCCGAAACCGCGTCCGCGCCCCCATCCATAGCCCATTTTGCCTCTAAAGGCGGGATTGGCAAATCCCGGGGTCGAATAACCGGCGCAGTAGCCTGCGGCCCTTCCTGTCATGGGGCCCATTCCCATGGGGCCCGTACGATCGCCTAGTGGCATGATTCATTCACCTCCCTTTTGTTGTTTACCGATGTTTATTTTAATGTTTACCGCCCGCTTCGGCGGCCCATGCCTCCTCCGCCGCCCTGGCCGCGGGGGCGCCTGTTAAACAGGTTGTTGAACCCGTTGCTTATCCTTTGGCCTAAGCCCCGTCCCCATCCGGAGCTGGGGGTTTGATTAGCGCCGGTTCCGCATCTGCCCATTCCCCTTCCGGTCATGGGACCCTGTCCGGCCGGTCCGGTTCCGTCTCCTCTTGGCATTGTCTTCACCTCCTTGTATGAATTAAATGATTTTTTTATCGGAATCTGCCCCTGCGTCGCCTGTGCCGTCCTCCCCGCCTGAACCCCGGCATCAGAAACACCGGAGTCGCAGCAAGCCTGCCGGCCAGATAGGCATTTAAGACATCCTCAACGTTCCCCGTGATAAATGGAATCAAAACTATTCCGGACGCCTCAGCCATATGCGCCGGCACCTCGGATATCGCTCCGCAGATCAAGGTCTGGATTCCCTGTTCGATCAGCCTGCCGATCTGGTGGTGGGGAAACCCCGGGTGCATGGAGACATATTCCCTGTTCGTAACCCGGGTGCCTTCGATTTCCACGATCATCAGGGTGCGTGAAGCGTCAAACACCGGGGAAACCCGATCCCCCCATACCGTCAGTCCGATCCGCATATTTTTTTCGTCTCCTTGCTTTACAAATAAAGCAATGAGTATGCCAATCGTCGAATCAGGACTATAAAAAAATAATTTATTTTATTATCGAGTAGTTATATTCCGAGTGGGGAATAGGCGGCAGAGGGGATATAGTCGCATTTATGCAACTGTATCTTTAATAAAGTCGCATTTTTAAAACCCTTGGGTTTTCCAGGAGCTGAAAGAAGCCGGCATGCGGCGGGAGTTTAAGTCTGTGTTGTAAAAAAGCTGTTTATCCTGCTATATAGTATGTTTACCACAGAGTAAGAAGGCGGAAGGTAGAAGACTGAAGTCTGAAGGTGAAAGGCTGGCGTTTTTCTCTATATGCTTTGTGCTCTCTGTGGTTTATTTGTTCATTCTTTCAACCGAAAAACATAAGTTCCTTGGAAGGGGTGGGATGCGGGACATCATCGTCCCGCATCCGAATAAGATAAAAGGACTACT